>JAZNAI010000021.1:0-3308 GCA_045586465.1 Acutalibacteraceae bacterium
CATCAGAATGTATTTTTTACCTTGTTTTTAGGACTTATTTGTGTATACTGCCTTGATTTCTTCAGAAAAAAGGGTCTCGGTGCTTTGGGGATTATCACAACAATCATATGCGGCCTCGGAGCATTCTTCCTTAAGAGTGATTACGGCTTTATGGGTGTTATAGTAATAGCGCTTATGTATATGTTCTCGACGGTAAAAACGGGGGTAAGATACTTAGGCTTTGCCATAGCGGGACTTATGACGTCAATTGTGTACGCTTTCCCCTTAAGCTTCGGCTTTATCCCGTCTCAGGTTTATGCGGCACTTTGCTTCATTCCTCTTTCCCTCTATAACGGAAAACGAGGACGGAAGATGAATAAATACTTCTTCTATGCCTTTTACCCCGTACATATTCTGATTTTATACGTTATAAAGGCATACTTTATTTGACTTTGTTTGTAAAAACGGATATAATAGTATTGAATTATATTAAAGAAAGGAGTGTTTTCGTATGTGTACAAAGCATCATTTGAAAGATATAACCGAGAGAATTGCCGTGCTTTCAAAAAATGTTTTCGGTGAAAAGCTTGATGCCGTAATTCTTTACGGTTCTTATGCCCGCGGAGAAGAATCAGAGGATTCCGACATTGATATTATGATTCTTGCGGATGTTCCGAAAGAAAAGCTGTTTTTATACAAGAAGGAGTTTAGGTATCTTACCTCGGAGCTCGGTCTTTTGTATGATACGGTTATTACCGTTACATTGAAGGATACGGAAACATTCTATAAATATCTCGGTGCAGTTCCTTTTTATTCTGCAGTCAATAAGGAGGGTATAAAGATTGCTGTCTGAGGAAATGAAAGCATTGTCAAGGGTAAGACTTGAAAACGCAAAAGAGCGAATAGAATACGCACATAAAATACTTGAAATAGGTGATTATAAAACCGTTGCAAACAGATCTTATTATGCTGTGTTTGCCGCTATGCGTGCGGTTCTGGCTCTTGACGGATTTGATTCTAAAAAGCATTCGGGTATTATTTCGCAGTTCAGAAAAGAATACATTAAAACAGGTCTTTTCCCGATAGAGCTGTCGAGAATCATTGATGCTCTTGTTGAAATAAGGCAGGGCAGTGATTATGATGATTTTTATATTGTGTCAAAAGAAGAAGTAGTCGAACAGTTATACAATGCTGAAAAATTTGTCAAAGAAACCGAAAAATTTTTAACAAATAAATATACTGAAAAATAAAAAATGCCACTCGAAAAAAATCGGGTGGCATTTCTGTTTTGTGAGTCAAAGACGGGGATTTGTGAGTATTTTCCCTTAATATTTATCCATTGAATCAACAGAGAGTACGAATACGGTAGCACCGCCGACATTTACTTCAGTCTGAAGTGCACCCTCAGCGAAGCCTCTGCCAAAGGATTCGGTAGTTGCAGCCTGATGGGTACGGGTTCTTGAGTACTTTGCGATAATTTCCTTGAGTCTCGGAATATCCTTGTCCTCAGTACCGATAAGGAAGGTGGTGTTGCCTACCATAAGGAAGCCGCCTGTTGTGGAAAGTTTTGTAACGATGAAATTTTCTTTTGTAAGTGCAGATGCTACAACTGCGCTGTCGTCATTATTAACAATTGCAATAACAAGTTTCATAATTCTTCTCCTTTATTAAAGTTTGGGAATAAGCATCTTCTGACTTTCCTTGTCAAGAAGTCTGTAGTCGGGAATTTCATAACGGTTGTCGTTTGCATCCTTTATAAGAACTCTGCCGTCATAAAGTGGCTTTATTGAGGCGATGTGGTTTCTGATTTCGAAGGTAATGATACCCCTGTCGGTTTCTGCTGTCCACATCCAGATTTTGAACTTTTCCGTCATTTCTATAAAGCGTGTGATTCTCGGAATCATATAGTATTCATCGAGAACCTTTTCAACAAGTGCTTTTGAGTCGGGGTCGAGATTATCAATATTTCTTATAATTGCAATCTGCTCGCCCTCTTCGTTCAGAAGCACTATGTATTTGTTGGAGCCTGAACGGGGGAAAAGTCTGTGAAGCTCAAGTCCTTCATATTTTTCCTTGGTGTGGTAAAATTCCACGTCAACGAAAATGCCGTCATTTTCGGTGATTCTGACTTCCGGACCGTCAATGTAGTTTATCATAATTTTTCCCCTCCTTATTCAAAGTTTTCTGCTTCCTTCTGAGCCTTGAGCTGCTCGCCCATTGACTGAATCTGAATAAGCTTGTAATACTTACCCTTTTTAGCCATAAGCTCTTCGGGAGTGCCGAATTCAATAATTTCACCCTTATCAACAACTACAATTTTGTTGGCGTTTCTGAGGGTTGAAAGTCTGTGGGCAATCATAAGTGTTGTTCTGCCTCTTATCAGTCTTTCAATTGCTTCCTGAATAAGATGCTCTGTTTCTGAGTCAACGGCTGCAGTTGCTTCGTCGAAAATAAGAATCGAGGGGTTCTTCATAACTGCACGGGCAATTGAAATTCTCTGCTTTTCACCGCCGGAGAGACCGATGCCTCTTTCACCTAAAAGGGTATCGTATGCATCGGGCATACGTGAAATGAAGCCGTGTGCGTTTGCGATATCTGCGGCTCGGAGCACCTGTTCAACGTGAACGTTACCTGCACCGTATGCGATATTGTTGAATACGGTATCCTTGAACATAAGGGGCTCCTGCTGAACAAAGCCTATCTGATTACGGTAGTATTCCATATCGATATCCTTAAGGTTCTGTCCGTCAATGAGGATTTCTCCCTCATATTCATCATAGTAGCGCATAATAAGATTTATGAGTGTTGATTTACCGGAGCCTGTAGTTCCTACAATACCGACAACGTCACCGGGCTCAATAACAAGGTTTACGTTGCTTAAAACCTTCTTTGAACGGTCAAAGGAGAAGTTTACGTTTCTGAACTCAATCTTACCGTCAATCTTTGCGGGAACCTTGCCCTTGCCGAAATTGTGTTCGGGCTCGGCATCAAGAATGTCAAGAATCTTTTCAGCGGATGCAAGTGTGTTCTGATATGTATCGCTGAAGTTTGCAAAGAAGTTGATGGGGCCGTAGAACATACTTGCGTATGAAATGAATGATACAAGAAGACCGATTGAGAAGCCCTCGGCGCCCTTTATAACGAAGGAGCCGCCCGATGCCCATATAATAAGTGAGCCGCAGGTTACAAGGAAGGTTATGAAAGCGGGGAATATGCTTGCAATCTTTGATGCTTCCTTTGATTCCTTCATCCACTCGTCGCAGTATGAATCAAATTTCTTTACTGCGCTTTCCTCGTTTGTGAATGCCTTTACTATGCGTATGCCGGGG
>JAZNAI010000022.1:0-9219 GCA_045586465.1 Acutalibacteraceae bacterium
CCTTATTGCAATTTCTTCCGTTGCAGCATCATCAGAAAACGGTACTGCCACCCATTGTCCGTCAACATACTTTTCAACGGTAAAGATTTTATCAGCATATACCGTTTTGCCCGTGTAATTTGTAATTACATATTCAATTTCCGTGCTTTCGGTTGTAACGGGGTCTTCAATACGCACTTCGATTTTTTCGGGATTGCCGCCCACGAACATATAGAAAAAGCTCATTAAAACAGCAATGATTTTTGCAAATATTGAAGTAATACTGTTCATTTTGCCCCTCCTTTCTTAATTTTTCAGAAAACCGTACGCATTTTCTTCATTTTCAATATATCACAACAATATTTTTGTGTCAAGATATATTTTGTCTCACAAAATATAATGTATTGCAATATTTCACTTTACTTTCACGTTTTTTCGTGATAAAATATATAAAGAAACAGATAAAATCCGTTTACGGAAAGGAAAAACACGTGGTTAATAATGAGAATTTCAAGCGCGGCACAATAGAGCTTGTGGTGCTTGCCGTGCTGAGACAAAAGGATATGTACGGTTATGAAATCGTAAAGGCACTTTCGGAAAAAAGCAACGGAAATTATACAACTCCCATCGGCACTTTGTATCCCGTGCTTTACCGCTTTGTGGAAAACGGTTATATCTCTGACAGGGACGAAATAGTAAGCAAAAGACTTCGCAAATACTACCACCTTGAAGAAAAGGGTGAACGGTATTACCGTGAATTATTAGAAGAATATCAGAAAAATATAGCGGGCGTTGAAATGATTATAAAGGACGGTGACGGTAATGAATAAGCATTTAGAAGGATATTACAAGGAAATTTATTCCTTGATTGTCTGCAAGGGCAAACAGAAAAAGGCCTTTATAAATGAGCTTAAATCCGCCGTAAGCGAATATAGAGAATTGAATCCCGCCTGCACAATTGATGATATTAAAGCAGTTTTCGGCACTCCCGAGGAAATAGCCTTCAGCTTCATAGAAAACGGAAGTCTTACCAAGGTAAAGAGACAGATTAATATAAAGAAAGTGATAATAGCGGCTGTAATAACCGCACTTCTGATATGGTTTGCGTTTGCCTTTATAAGTTTTATTGACGTGCATCTGGAAGCCCACGGCACCTTAACAGAGGGCATACTGATTATAAACACCTTGACGGAGGTTACACCGTGAAAAAGTTTTTAAGTATTTTTATTGCTTTTATAATTACATTCATTCCATTTTTCATTCCTGCAAGTGCCGGAGAAATTGCAGATAACAAGCAAACGGAATATTTCGAAGACGGCTCATATATAACGGTTGAAATATCATCCGTTATTGAAAACGAAATGACAAATGTCTTTGCCAGAATCTTTGAATTTTTCCGAAAGCTTATTGAATTTTTTACGGGCAATAAGACAGTATCAAAAACAAAGTACGCAAGCTATTACGACAAAAACGGAAATTTACTGTGGTCTGTTTTCCTTGAAGCAGAGTTTTCATATAACGGAAAAACATCTTACTGCAAAGAAGCAAGAGCATATTATGAAACCTATGACAGCGACTGGAAGGTCTCAAGCTCAGACTTTTCTACAGACGGTAACACGGCAACTGCCGATTTCACAGTACAACAATCTAAACTCGGCGTAAAGCTCAAAACCGTAAACAAAACCCTTACCTTGACCTGTGACAAAAACGGAAATATCAGCTAAAAACACAGCAAAAAGGCTTTGACCAAATCGGTCAAAGCCTTTTTTTAACACTTTTTCACTATTAACTATTACTTCTTACTTAAAATTTTTCCTACGGAAAAATTTAGTCCCATTCCGTGCCCGTAACAGTATCCATATCAATGCCCGTCGTGTCGTGAGTCTTCTTTATAAGAAGCACGAGAGCAGCGATAAAGCCCGGCACAAGAAGTGCGAAGCAGCAGGCCGCCATTGCGGTGTTTCCGATTGTAAGGGTAAAGGGCATACTGAGTATAAATGACAGCGCAAAGCCCACAGCAGTTACAATATACTGGGCAGACATTGCAGAGGAACGGAGATTCGTGGGTGCCGATTCACCGATCATCATAATAATAACGTCATTGGTTGAATAGTAGCTGCCGATAGCCGCACCGCAGAAGAAGCCGGTAACAAGGGGATTCCAGTTACAGTACGCACCGACGGAGAAAAGCACATAAGACAGCACGCAGTTAAATGCGGTAGTAACTGCAGCCGCCTTTCTGCCCTTCCAGTCGGAAATGAAGCCCATAATCACCTGAGCAATTGCAAGACCCAGGGGATAAAGGAAAATAGCTTCCGTATAGGTCGTAACACCGACTGTAGCTACTGCCTCTTCAAGAGAAGCAGCTCCGCCGGATGCAAAAAGATTTGAAGCATAGCCGTAGTTTAATACGATAGGATAGTTTATACTTGCAATAAAGCCGATATTTGCAACGGAGGACACAATATAAAGCCAGCGAAGCTGCTTGTGCTTCAGAGCGAATTTAAGTGCCGGAATAAGACCGCCCTGCTTGTTTGCCGCATCTGCTTCCTTCTTTTCACGCTCGAGCTCCTCGGGAGTTTTCCGAAGATATGTAAGCCTTGACTCAATAAATGCATCGGTTTCTCTTGCACACATAAGGGCAATAAAGCATACAACAACGCCCACGACTGCGGGAATAAAGTAAACGTTTCTCCATTCGCTGACATTAGTCATCAGCTTATCACGGAGATACGGAACCAGCATAACCGCAATGTTCGCAAAAAACTTTATTGAGGAATAAATTCTTGCTCTGTGCTTACTGGGAGACGATTCCATAATATAAACCACGTGCATATCGTGGGGAATAAAGAACTGAACGATGCACGCACCGATAAAATAAAGGGGGATATTATCGGAAAGATAGATTACAAGAAGCGCCGCACTCATACCGAAGGTGTTTATTATCAGGAAAAGCTTTCTTCCCCAGCGGTCTGCAAGAGGTCTGTAGAGAAGACCTACCGCCTGAAAGGGAATTGCAAGTCCCGAAAGGATATCAAGAAGAGAAGCGGAATTTCCCGTTTTGAAAAGGTCGTTTGCAATTTCCGTTTTCATAAGGGTGCCTATCTGTGAGGCAATTTCGTCAACGGCATAAATAAGCGCAATAATAAAAATCAGATAAATAATATAATAGCTTCTTTTGGGACGGGCCTTTTCTTTTTCCCAACGGGCAATTTCCTTCTCCCGTCTCAGAGCCTTCTTTTTCAGCTGCTCGGCTGTAAGTGTTTTGTTTTTCATATTTTCACCCTGAATGTCTTTACTTCGAAAGGCTTTATGCCGAAGGTAAATGAATTTCCGTCAGAGGGTATTTCTTTCTCATCAACCTCCATCATATTACATTCAATTACCTTTATATTGTCGCAGGGAAGAGTCATCGTAACATCCCCCGAATGTGCAGAGGTTTCATATACACGGATAATTACACCGTCACCGTCCTGAGCAGGCTTTACGGCATCAATCATAATCCTTTCATCGGATACCGTGATATATGAATACTGAGCTCTTTCGCCCTTGCCGTCAGCAACGTAAACTGCAGAAAGAGGAATATTCTCCTTAAAGGCCTCCTTGACGGTATCGGCATCATCCCAACGGTTTTCGTGAGCATAAACACCGTAACGGAAGGTTGATATTCCCTTATCTGCGTTAGCATCGGGAAGAATCGGAGCACGCATAAGTGTAATTCTCAGAACGTTGCCGTCAATATCGTAGCCGTACTTGCAGTCATTGATAACGGAAACACCCCTATCTCCCTGAGAAAGGTCTGCCCACTTGTGAGCACATACCTCAAACATAGCCTTTTCATAGGAATTATTTGCATAGGTAGGTCTTTCGAGAGCACCGTGGGCAATTTCGCAGGTGGCAACACGGCTTCTGATATCAAGGGGAAATTCAGCCTTTAATACCTTTTCTCTCTCGTGCCAGTCAACAGTTGTATCGTAAATAAGAGTTTCGGCATCGGCTGTAAGAGTAATATCCTGAGTGATTACAGACTTATTAAAGGAATAAACCGCACGGATAACTGCCTTTACGGGAGTCTGTTCAACGAGCTCTACGGAATCAGCGGTATCAAGATACCACATCTTCATCTTATAATCGTTTTCAAGATTCCATGCGCTTTCGTGGATGGGCTTGTCGTGGGATACGGAAAGAAGATTACCCTTGCCGGAAAGAATATTCTTACCGAGCTTTTTGTTGATTAAAGCAGTAAGCTTGCCGTTTTCGTCAAGCTCTGCACGAAGGAATTTATTTTCGAGGAAGTCTTTTCCTGCAGAAACAGAATCTGCTTCTGCTTTTTCCGTAAGTTTAAATACCTTATAGCCCATAGGCGGTACGCTTTCGGCAATAAATTCAAGCCTTCCGTCCTTAAAGGAAGCCTTCATGGCCTTACCCTCAAGGTCAGCGACACCTGCGTTTTCCTTTGTGATTTCAAGGGAAACGGGAGCAGTTACGGCAAAGGGCAGAAGGTTCCATACAACAATGCTGTCCTTGCCCACACCTGCCTTTTCGGAAAGCACACCGAGTGCCTCTGTGATTATTTCATTGCCCTCCTTGTTCATAAGGGCATATTCTTTTCTTGTATTGTCAAATACTTCTTCAATTGATGTACCGGGCAGAATATCATGGAACTGATTTGTAAGAAGAAGCTTCCAGAGCTTTTCCGTTCTTTCTCTGTCGTAAATTCCTGCAATAAGGGTCAGCATTTCCGCATTACGCAGCATATATTCGCCTCGGCGGTTATTCTTTTTAACAAATGCCTGGCTTGTAAAGGTGCCTCTGTGGTTTTCGTAATACATTTCGCCGTCCCATACGGGAAGAGAATCAATATCCTTTTCAATTGCCTTGAAGAAATCGTTTGCCTGACCCATCTTTACTTTGGGAAGACCGGGAAGCTTCCGGAAACGACGTACCTTTTCAACCATATCAAAGGTACATCCGCCGCCTCCGTCACCGTAGCCGAACATACCCATTGAAGCATCAACAAGGTCGTTCTGGCGGTTGGTTTTTCTTGTCTGCTTTACGTATTTTGCATCAGCCTCACCCTCATAGTGAACCTTCTGCATATAAGAAAGCACCTCATCACCCGAGTGTGCACGCCATTTGTAAACGCTTAAGGGGAATTCATTTGTATCATTATACTGTAATTTCGATGTAAGGAAATACTTCATTCCCGATTTTTTGATAACCTGAGGAAGAGCGGCAGTAAAGCCGAAGCAGTCGGGAAGCCAATAAATATCGGAGGAAATGCCGAATTCCTTCATAAAGAATTCTCTGCCGTAAAGAAGCTGTCTTATAAGACTTTCGCCCGATGCGATATTGGTATCAGCTTCAACCCAGGTGTTACCCGTAATTTCCCACTGACCGTTTTTAACGAACTTCTTGACGTCCTCAAAAATATCGGGATAGTGCTCCTTTACGTAGCTGTAAACCGCAGCCTGGCTCTGTGTGAACTTGAAGTCAGGATATGCCTTCATAAGAGACACGTTATTCGAGAAGGTTCTTGCACACTTACGGTGAATTTCCTTGACAGTCCACAGCCACGCAACGTCAAGATGCGAATGACCGCAGATTATAACGTCACCGGGAGTTGCAAAATTGATTTTTGCAAGCTCATCCCAAAGGGTCTTTTTAGCTTCGGGAATAGTTTCATAGAAGCGCTCTTTTCCGAAATCGAAATCAAGCTTATGAATTGCGTTATCTATAGCGTTATATATACGCTTTCCGACATACTCATCCTCTGTCTGCTCGTAAACGTCCCAGGCACAGTTAATATCGTAGCATATATCTTCAGCCGCCTCATTTACAGCACGGAAGCAGGCTGTTGTCATTGTATATGTAATAGGCTTCTTTTCGGGGAATGCGAAGTTGAAATATCCGCCCGAGTCAACGGCATTCTCAACCTGAATAAAAAGCTTTTCTCCTGCTTTAAGGGGCTTATGGAAAAGAATTTCCGTTCTGTGAACCCAACCCGATGCCTCACGTGAGCTTACGGCACCGACAATTTCACCGTTTATGCGAATAATTGCTTCGCCGCCGAAATCAATCGTAAGATAAACCTTTTTGTCGGCAAGACATTCAGGCACAATAAACTCATTTTCAAAATATCTTGTGGTATCGCGTGTTGCGCTCCAACGGTCACCGAGACGCATTTTGTGACGAGGGGCATCGTCAAGCTCAATTAC
Source organism: Acutalibacteraceae bacterium (assembly GCA_045586465.1). GTDB lineage: Bacteria > Bacillota > Clostridia > Oscillospirales > Acutalibacteraceae > RUG806. Next base: position 6,198 of record JAZNAI010000022.1, read on the forward strand.
CGCAGGCTCAGTATGCACACCCGTATAGGAATCCCATTCGGGAATTGTTACAGCAGTTTCCGTAACATACGGGTCAAGCTGCTTAATAAGATTTTTAAGAACACGGGGATTAAAGGTATGATGAAGCATAAACAAACCTCCTTTTATTAATTCCATAATAACAAAAAACAAATACATATACAAGACAAAACTGCACCCCTCATTAAAAATCGGAGTGCAGTTTTTTGGTTATTTTGTTATAAACATTTTCTATCATCCACGGTTCCGTAGATTTTTCGGCAACATCGGCAAGGCTTATCCAACCAACAGCCGAATTTTCATCCTCACAAATACAAAGACTTTCGTTTTCATCCGCTTGAACTAAATACGTTACATTATAATGCACGTGCGAGGGGACATATTTTCCCTTTCTGAAATGTCCTGCCACGGGAAGGATTTCAAGAGAGAAGATTTTCTCGCTTAAGGGACTTACGTCGGCACCCGTTTCCTCCTTGGCTTCCCTTACGGCAACTGCAAGCAGATTTTCATTTCCGTCTGCGTGGCCGCCTACCCAGCTCCAGGACTTGTAAATATTATGATAACAGAAAAGCACCTTTGTTCTCTCTTTATTTACAATCCACGCCGATACCGTGATATGCCCTACTGAATTCTCACGGGAAAGACAGTTTTTATTGTCTTTAACGAAGTCAATAAAGGCAGCTTTATCTGCCTCTTCCTGTAGACACGAGGGCACAAAATCAGTTAATTGCTTTAATAAATTCATAAAATCACCGGACTGTTTCAAGATAAGTAGGAAAAGCGCCACCATGGAACATATTAGCTTAAAATACATCTTTTGTCAAAGAAAATTCTGCAATTGTCCCAAATTAATTGAATTGATTTTACTCGTATGATATTATTAAATTACAAAAAAATAAACGGAGGTTTTGCAAAATGAAAAGATTATACAATAAGAAATCTGCCCTTAAAATTATTTCTTTTGTTCTGATTTTCCCCTTGCTCTTGCTTAACGTCAACACAGCACTTCTTGTAAATGCTGCTGAACCTGCCGTTGCCGCAAAGGGAACCTGCGGTAAAGATGCTTTATGGACACTTACCGATGACGGTGTTCTGACAATCTCAGGCTCGGGGGAAATGAAATTCCTGAAGTCCCCGTGGTGGAGACAGGCAGCCAAGATTACTACCGTTATTATTGAAGACGGAATAACAAAAATAGAAAAATCCGCTTTTTCTGATCATACTGCATTGAAAAAGGTTGTAATACACGGCGCAGTAGAGCTCATTGATGACAGCGCCTTTGCATTCTGCAACAACATAGAAGAGGTGTATTATGACAGTGTTGACTGTTTATTCGGGATTAGCTTCGGCTCGGTAGACGGCACCTCTCCCCTTACCTGGGGTGCAGACCTTTATATCGGCAATAAGCCGGCAACGGAGGTTGTGATACCGTCTTACGTAAAAAACCTCGGCAAGCAGCTTTTAGGAGCCGTTAATCTTAAAAAAGTCACCATTCCTTCAGGTGTAATCAGCATTGATTACGGCGCATTCCACAACTGCAAAGCCCTTGAAAGCATTAATATTCCCGATACCGTAACAAGCATCAGAGGCAGTGCTTTTTATAACTGTCAGTCTCTTAAAAAAATAACAATTCCCGATTCCGTACAAGAAATAGGAATGGACGCATTCAAAGGTTGTAACAGCCTTGAAGAAGTAAGGCTTCCGAAAACACTAAGCCTTATTGAATCCGGTATGTTTGAAGACTGCTATAAGCTGAAAAGCATTACCCTGCCCGAAGGAATTACCGAAATAGGCTACACGGCTTTTGCAAACTGTAAAGCAATTACAAGCGTCAGTATTCCTGCTACGGTAGAAGAAATACGTCCACAGGCCTTCCGCGGATGTACTTCTCTTAAAAGCATTACACTCCATCCGTCGGTTAAATCAATAGGAGATTACGCCTTTGCCGACTGCCCTGCATTTACCGATATCAATTTTTACGGTACCTTATCCCAATGGCATGAAATCAGAATTATTGTAAATGCATATGACAACCAACAGACAAAGGTACGTTTTGTGAGCTGCGCCCATAAAAACACCACCATTGCCCCTATGGAAAAACCCACAAGCTTTTATCCCGGTTATACAGAAGGTGTTTTCTGTAACGATTGCAACAAGTTTATCAGCGGACGAGAGGAAATCCCGCCAACAAATTCACCGTTTACAGACAGTGATTCCGCAAAAATTATAGACGGTATGGTTTTTGCTCTGCCTGAAATTACCTGTTCAGCCCTTATTTCTCATTCTGACCCCGGCTCGTATATTCTTGCCGACAGCGAAAACGCTCTCGGCTTAGACGAGCTTGCCGGCACAGGTATGACCCTTGCAGGACTTAACGGTTTAAGAAATACTATAATCATAGTAGGTGATGCCGACGGCGACGGCAAGGCAACCGCATCCGACGCAAGACTGGCACTGCGTTTGGCAGTAGGACTTGAAAGCTATGAAGCGGATTCCTTAACCTATAAAGCATTGAATGTTAACGGCGGCGTAATTGATTCCTCCGATGCAAGAGACATATTAAGAGCCTCCGTTTCACTTGAAAAGCTGAAGCTGCCTGCAGGGAATTAAGCTTCCCTGCCTGCTGAAAGCTTGCTTCATAGCAATAAACAGCATAAAAAAACAGCTCACATTACTGTGAGCTGTTTTCTTTGTGCCGGCGACGACCTATCTTCCCGGGCGGCTGCCCGCCAAGTATTTTCGGCACGATTGAGCTTAACTACCGTGTTCGGGATGGGAACGGGTGGGACCTCAATGTTATAGACACCGACTTCGGCCTAAGGGTATTCCCTCGAGCGCAAGAGGAATTATAACAGATATAACCCCTCTTGTCAAGCCTTTTTTTAAGTTTTTGAAAATATTTTTAATTTTCTTCCTCGAATATATATCTTCCCATAAGAACACCCATAACAGATGCCATCATAAGACCTCTTGTCCAGCCTGAGGAGTCACCGAGACAGTGAAG
>JAZNAI010000023.1:0-8589 GCA_045586465.1 Acutalibacteraceae bacterium
CTCACCCGTAAAGAAAATCGACTTTGTTTTCGGTTCCCGTCACGCCGAAACAAGGGTTGCGGAAAAGGGCTGTTATCTTACCGAGGCTGAATGTGCGGTGCCCGAAAACTCAATATTCGTAAGAGTTTCCGCAAGGGACGAAAACGGCTTCCCCGCAGATACAAATGCATATTTTGTTGACGAACTGAACAAGGAAGAGAAATAAAATGGATTTAGTAATACTCACGGCGCTCGGCGTTGGCGGCGCTACGGTCATCGGCTCGCTTCTGGGCTTCGTATTCAAAAAAATATCACATAAATTCGAGGACATCATTCTGTCCTTCGCAGCAGGAATTATGCTTGCGGCATCGGTTATGGGCCTTATTCTCCCCTCCCTCGAATTCGGAGGTAAATACGGTCTCATAAAAACAATCGTCGGACTTTTTGCAGGCGCCTTCTGCCTTAATCTTATAGATAAGCTGGTACCCCACCTTCACAACCTTGTGGGACACGAGGATATGGAGGCACACCAGAAATCAAACCTCAGCAAGGTACTGCTTTTCGTGCTGGCTATCGGCATACACAATCTTCCTGAAGGTATTGCAGCCGGCGTGGGCTTCGGCTCCGGCGACACCTCGGGGGCTATGATGATTGCAATAGGAATTGCTCTGCAAAATGTTCCCGAGGGTATGATTATTATAGGACCTATGCTTTCGGCAGGAGTAAAGCCCGGAAAAGCCTTCATAATTGCTCTTATTACGGGCATTGTTGAGGTTGTGGGCACGTTTATGGGATATTTTGCGGTAAACATTTCCTCGGTTGTGCTTCCCGTTGCTCTCGCATTTGCAGGCGGTACGATGCTTTACGTTGTCAGCGACGAAATGCTTTCCGAAACTCACGGACACGGCAGTCAACGAGGAGCTACCTACGCACTTCTCATCGGTTTTACCGTAATGCTTATAACGGATACGCTTTTAGGCTGAGACAAATCCTGATAATATCAAAAAAAAAACAGCACAGAGCTACAAAAAAGTAGCTTTGTGCTGTTGCCGTTTATATATCTTTTTTATTTACATTCCCGAAAGGCTTCCTTAACCGCATAATAAGCGGGCTTCGGTTTTTTGTTTATATCCACAAGACCCCACATTGTTTCCGTAGGACAATCGGCCTGACCGCAGTATCCGCAATAACGGAAATCCGAATAACAGTAGATTATTGCACCGCACATAAAGGGAAGCCTGTAAAGACGGTGAATAACCTTTCTCATAAACTTCGCCTGACCCTCGGGAGTATGGGGCATCCCCGGAATAACCGTAATTCGGGGAAGCTCCTTATAAAGGTGATTTGTCATATCACCGGAAAATATAAAGTCCGTCATCATTTTTCTGTCATCGCCGCAAACAAATTTTATGTGATTGCAGAAATGCTCGGGCAGTGCCTCCGCAAACTTTATAATATCTTTTTTTGCTTCCTTTTCGCTTTTGAAGCCGTACACATTAAGGATTTCCTTCTTTTCCTTTCTTGTCTTAGGTTTTCCGCCTCCGATATAGCCGAATTCCTGCATAAGCACAGGCTTTCCCGTAAATGCCCACAGATATCTTACCATAACGTCAAACAGCCAACAAAAGCCGGGCAATGAGAAAAAACAACCGAGATACATATCCATTCCAACGTAATCGCAGAATTCAAGATACGGCTTCATTCCCAGATGCAAATCAACCTGCGGTCCTGCAGAGTTGTAGCCGATAATGCAGTCTCCTCTCAAGGGATACATTTCCTCCATCTGAACACCGAGGAATTTAATACATTCCTTCATATTATACGGAATCATAAACCGGGGCATTCCGAGCTCATTTGCTATCTGAAGCCCCGAAACGACATCCTTCACATCCTCCATAATAAAACGGGACACCTGACGGAGCTTTTCCTCGCCGCCCTCTTCTCTTATATCGATTCCGCAGCCGAGATATTCATTCGGAAGAGGCGTTATCCCCATAACCTTAATGCCGTGCTCCTTATAGCGCAGGCATTTCTCCTTGAATGCGGTATAGCGTTCATTGATGCTTCCGTCCCTGTTAAAGGGGGCAGGCAGGGATTCTCTTACCCATTCTATATTTGCACCGAGAAGCTGTTCATACCCTTCGTCGGCAGTACTGACACCTCTTATAAATCCCGTTTTCTCACGAAAAGCCCTTGTTTCATCTGAAAAAGGCTTCATAAAATATGATTTTATTATATTTGACGGCAGATATTTTATACAATTTATAATCTGGTCCTTTAAGAATTCATCCATATTTTTCTCCCCGAAAAAAAAATAACCGGCTGAATTACTTCAACCGGTTTGTTTTCAAAAATTATACAGCAAGACCGAATAATGCAAGAATCTCCGCAAAGAATGCTGAAATCATTTCAAAAATATTCTTAACCATATCAAGAATATTACCGACCATAAGAAGGGTCTCGTTGGCAACAACACCTGCAACGTAAATGGTATGAGGACCTTTAACGTTTTCAATTGTGTAGTAGCCGTATTCATCGGGCTTTGCGGGCTCGATATCAGCAAGATCCTGAGAGGGGTCAAGGTTTGTCCAGCCGTAGCCGTTGTAGATATATACTTCGTAAACAGACATATCGTACTCGGGATCAAGCTCAACCTTGAAGGCAAAGGTCTGTCCGTACTTAAGCTTTACTGTCTCGCCGGGAGCACTCTGCTCACCCTCACGGCCGTAAACCGTATAGCCTTCACCGCTCTGAAGTAAAACTTCAAAGGTTGAAAGGAAATCGTAATCAGATGTCCAGGGAGAATATGAAAGATTTGAAGAGCTTACAACCTTGAAGCAGTAAGAGCCCTGACCATAGTTCTGAGGAATACTGTTTACGTAAACCTTCATAAGAGAATCGTCAAACTTATCATAAGCAGGTTCGGGCTCCTTGATAGCAGCCTTTACGTATATATACTGATTAAGGGGAACGTAAACTGTTTCACCGGTATCCTTAACACCCGTGAACTTAAAGCCTTCCTGAAGGTTTTCGTAGGGATCGCCTGTTGCTGATACACCGTAGGAAACGTCAATTCTGCCGTTAAGACCCTGATCCACAAGTGCGGGGAAACGAACAGCTGCCAATGCAGAACCCATTTTGTCAACCTTAATCTTTTCTGAGCCGCTTCCTTCAACAAGACCGTCAATACGAAGCTGTCCCTGAACAACAAGCTCACCGTAAATACGAAGAGTAGCGCCTGCTTCAATAACAAGAGTACTGTTAAGAGGAAGAACAGCAGTAACATCAGGAGCTATTGTAAGAACATTACCGGTCTTGAGTGTGTAATTAACATTTGAAAGCAAAACAGAATACTGTAATCCGCCGATAGTACCCGTTTGTTTGCAATTTGCACACGTCTCAGTCCACTTCTCACTTGAGTATTTGCAGTTTGAACAAATATAAGCTGCGGCCTCGATTGTGTGATCCTTATCCCATATAACGTGAGTTGATGAAGACTCATCTGCTGCACTTGCCGAGAAAGGAACGCAGCAAAGAAGCATTACAAGGCTCAAAATAATTGCCAATATCTTTTTCATATTATTTGCCTCCTGTTTTCGGACATAAGTCCATATATGCAAACTAATTATATTATAAAAGAATTAAAATGTCAACACACGGAATAATCTGAGCAGTTAAATTTTTGAGAGACTTTTTTGTGCATTTTTCCGTTTTATCCTGAGATATATTGAATATCCTTTTACATGATGTTATCATTGTGTTAACAAAGCAAAAAGGAGTTCACACAAAATGAGCATAAAATCAACCTTCTGTTCATCACTCGAAAAAATTTTCACATACTCCGGTACTGATTACTGCTTCAGCGGAATTTCACTTCTTTCGGGAGAAAAAGGAAACTTTCAGCTCGTTCTCAGAAGTGACAGGGATACTGAGGTACAGATTTCCTGCACCTGCCCCTATGCCTCACTTTTCGAGGTAAAGGAAATATATGCCGGCCTTGCCATCAATAAGGAGGACTGCGGCGATACTCTTCTTGTCAACAACGGCGACCCGGGTTATTACCCCGATCTGCTGGACTGCTTTGACGGAAAGCTCAGTCTTCAGGCAGAAAAAAACCGTGCAATATGGATTAACATTGACTCAAAGGGAGCCGATGCCGGAGAATATGACTTTGCCGTTACGGTTTCAGAAAACGGTGAAAAGAAGACTCTTACAACCAAGGTAAAAATTCTTGAAGCCGCTCTTCCCGGGCAGAAGCTCATTCACATAAACTGGTTCCATACGGACTGCCTTGCCTCTTATTACGAAAAAGAGGTGTTCAGCGAGGAGCATTGGAGAATTGTTGAAAACTTTATAAAAAATGCAGTTTCTCACGGTGTAAACTGTATCCTCACGCCCCTCTTCACGCCTCCCCTTGACACCGAAGTCGGCGGAGAAAGACCCACAGTTCAGCTTGTGGGCGTTAAAAGAGGCAGAAATTATGTTTACGAATTCGATTTCACTCTTCTTGACCGCTGGGTTGATATGTGTCTTGATGCAGGCGTTCAGTATTTCGAGCTTTCCCATCTTTTCACACAGTGGGGAGCCAAGCACGCACCGAAAATTATGGCAGAGACAGGCTCCGGCTACAAACGGATTTTCGGTTGGGAAACCGCTGCTACAAGCGATGCTTACAAAAATTTCCTGAAACAGTTCGGCAAGGCGCTGAAGGAATACACCGACAAAAAGGGCATTACGGACATCTGCTTTGTACATTGCTCCGACGAGCCCGGTCTTGACGACATAAAGCAGTACAAAAAATCCTCAGACCTTGTAAGAAAGTACTTCGGTGCTTACGAGCACATTGACGCTATGTCCGATTACGATTTCTTTAAGGAGGGACTTATCGGCACTCCCGTCCCCGAGGAGGGCAACATTGAAGCCTTCAGAGGTAACGTAGAAAAGCTGTGGACCTACTACTGCTGCGGTCAGTATAAGGACAACCTCCCCAACCGCTTCTTCTCAATGCCCTCCATCAAGGCAAGAATCCTCGGAGTGCTTCTTTACAAGTATAACTGCACGGGCTTCTTACAGTGGGGCTTTAACTTCTACTACTCGCAGTACTCAAAAAGAAAAATCGACCCCTTTAAGGAAACGGATGCAGGCGGAGCCTTCCCCTCAGGAGACTCCTTCGTGGTATATCCCGGTGAAAACGGCACTCCCCTTTCATCTCTCAGACAAAAGGTTTTCTACGACGGCTTCCAGGATATTTCGGCTTTAAGAGCACTTGAAGAAAAATATTCAAGAGAATACGTTCTTGACTTTATCAAAGAAAATCTCGGAGATATAGATTTCAGAAGCTATCCCCTTGATAATGAAACCTTCCTTAATTTCAGAGAAAAGCTCTGCGAAAAGTTAGCATAATCAGCAAAAATCAAAAGGGGATAGGAAAAAACGATGAAGAACGGACAAACCGAGTAAAAAACAAGACTTCAGACTTGTTTTTTATTTGCCCGAAGGCGTACAAAGGTACGTCGAGTGGCGAGGTTGGTTCGTAGCATAAAACATAAAAATTTACCGATTTTTAATTTTTTTGCATATTTTTGGGGTTCTGACAGCTTTTATTTACTGCAGAACCCCTTGTTTTATATAGTTTTATGCGGTCTTCGCTTTTTTTACATCCCCTTTTTTTATACACCTGCAAAATCCTTATCTACGGTTACCACCGTGAATAATTTTTTGTCGTATGAGTTTATCTTTTCCTGAATTTTTTCCCTGATTTCACCGTCGGACATTTTAAATGAATGAGGCACAACCACGTCAAAAATGAGATTTGTGTGTGAGCTTCCCTCAACAATGCGGAAATCGTGAAGCTTCATTCCCTCGTAAATCTCGTTACAAGCCTTCAGAGCGACATCCTTCAATAAGGTCACGGTTTCGCTGTCCGTCTGTATGGGATCCATATGAATCACGGCAATACAGCCGAGCTTTTCACCGAGCTCCTTTTCAAGGTTATCAATTTCATCGTGAATATCAAGAATATTGCCGCTTGCAGGAACCTCTGCGTGAAGAGAAATTATACATCTTCCCGGACCGTAATCGTGCACCATAAGGTCGTGTACACCGAGAATATCCTTACCTGCAAGAACGATTTTTTCTATTTCCTCCACAAATTCCCTTTCGGGAGGCTGACCGAGAAGAGGTCCTATTGTTTCATAAGCGGATTTAAGTCCCGCAAAAAGAATAAACACACTTACCGCAAGACCGCAGAAAGCATCTATATTCACACTTGTAAAATGTGTCACAATCATTGAGACAAAGACAACAGACGTTGATACCATATCCGAAAGACAGTCCGTAGCCGTGGCCTTCATAGCGGCGGAATTACAGACCTTACCGTATTTTCTGTTGTAAAGGAACATATAGAGCTTTACAAGAATACTTATTCCGAGAATCACGAACACAAGCGCACCCGTTTCGGGAACAGCGGGATTTCTTATTTTGTCAACGGAATCCGTAAACAGCTCAAAGCCCATAAGAACAATAAGAATTGATACGGCAATACCCGAAAGGTACTCAATTCTTCCGTGTCCGAAGGGGTGACCGGGATCGGGCTTTTTTGCCGCAAGACGGAATCCCAGCATAGTAATAAGAGAAGAGCCCGAATCGGAAAGGTTATTGAAGGCATCCGCAGTTACGGAAATGGCTCCCGAAAGGGAGCCTGCCGCAAACTTTATTATGAATAACAGTATGTTCAGCGCAATTCCGGCAGCCGAGCATATCATACCGTATTTTCCGCGGATATCCTCTCCCGAGCTCTCATTTTTAATGAAAATCTTAGAGAGAAGCTTTATCATACCGCACCTCAGTCATCAAATCCGTTGGGATTCTTCTTCTGCCAGTTCCAGGTGTCTCTGCAGGCATCGAATGCGTTTCTCTTTGTCTTCCAACCGAGCACTCTTTCTGCCTTTGAAGCATCCGCATATGAGGTTGCGATATCACCGGGACGGCGGTCCGTGATAACGTAAGGAATCTCAACACCCGAAGCCTCCTCGAATGCCTTCACAAGCTCAAGAACGCTGACACCGTTACCCGTGCCGAGGTTGTAGATTTCACAGCCCGTAACGGAAAGTGCTCTTTCAAGGGCACATACGTGACCGTCTGCAAGGTCAGCAACGTGGATATAGTCTCTGACACCCGTTCCGTCGGGTGTATCATAGTCGTTACCGTAAATTGAAAGCTTTTCTCTCTTGCCTACTGCTACCTGAGCAATATAGGGCATAAGATTATTGGGGATTCCGTTGGGAGCTTCGCCTATTTTTCCGCTTTCGTGTGCACCGATGGGATTGAAATAACGGAGAAGGCAGGCACTCCACTCACTGTCGGAGGCGCAGAGATCCTTGAGGATCTGCTCAATATAAAGCTTTGTTGTGCCGTAGGGGTTAGTTGTGCCGCCGGCTTCCATTTCCTCATTGAAGGGAGCAACGTTCTTTTCGCCGTAAACAGTAGCCGATGAAGAGAAAACAATGCACTTTACGCCGAACTTCTTCATAACGGAAAGAAGCTTTACGGTACCGCCGATATTGTTGTCGTAGTACTCGAGAGGCTTCTGACAGGACTCGCCTACTGCCTTAAGACCTGCAAAGTGAATAACGGCTTCGATTTTGTACTGAGAAAAAATCTCCGAGAGCTTTTCTTCGTCCCTTATATCACATTCGATAAGAGGGAAATCCTTTCCCGTAATCTCTCTTACTGCCTGAGATGACTTGGGAGAAGAATTTGAAAAATTGTCAATAACAACAATTTCCTTACCTGCTTCAAGAAGATGAACGCAGGTCTGAGAGCCTATGTAGCCGGCTCCGCCCGTAACAAGAATAGCCATAATATCTCCTTTTCCGTTCAGCTTACAACCGCAATTTCAACCTCTCCCGAAAGAAGAGCTGTCAGCACGGGCAATGCCCCGTTGTAGTCGAACGCTGTAATATTGGTATCAACAAGGTTAATGAGAGTTGAAAAGAAGCTCTCACCCTTATTGAGATTTTCCTTTGTGAAATGCTGTCTGAAAACAGCCGCAGAGGTGTTTGCCTGAAGCCTCAGCACGGATTCACCGGTTTCGGCATGCTTCATATATTTTATGAGCGTATCGGGCGCCATATTCTGAACACCCGGAGTAAAGGTATATTTCACCGCATCAATATTGAATTCGTAATTTCCCGTAACCTCTACCTCAACGGAGCCGAGATTGCTGAGCATCCTTCTGAGATTGTCCTCCGTCACGTGGACGTACTTTTTTATGTTTATATTCCTTGAAGCAAAGGAAGCGGCAAGAATACTCAGAGACTGCTTACCGAAAACCTCGCTGACAGAGGCTTCCCCTGACGGAAGCACAAGGGTATAATCTGTGGGAATGGGCTTGATTCTCACCTTTTTGCCTGCCACGTCAACACCTGCAAGCTGACAGAATACAAGTCCGTCGTCATCGGAACACAGCAGCAGAAACGTAAGAGATTCCTTAAAGGCTTCCGTATCTGCAAGAACATCTTCAATGTTTTCCTCTTCGGTGGTCTCCTCGGCAGACTGAGCTTCCTCTCTTGCACCGAGAGCCTTTCCTATATCAAAATCGTTTACGGC
>JAZNAI010000024.1:0-1830 GCA_045586465.1 Acutalibacteraceae bacterium
CTGTGCCTCTTTGCCCTCGGGATAACGGAGAATAAAGCCGTATTTGTGGCAGTTTTCGGCTACCCATCTGCCTTCCTTCGTGTTCTTGAAGGCGTTGGTGATTTCGTTAAGGTCAATTGCAAGACCCGACTGATGCTCGGAATGTCCGGGACGTGCAGAGTATCTGTCAGCAGCCTCCTTGCCGTCACGGTCGCAATATCTGTTGTAAAGGCTCTTCTGCAGTTCATAGGAACGGAAGCCTGATGCATTCCAGATATTAAGTCCTTCCTTAGCTGCAGCGGACTGCATTTCGCTGAATGCCTTCTGACATTCGCTGAGAAGTGTACCGGGATTGTAGCTTGCGGGAAGGGAATAGGTCTTATTCGCAATAAGTATGTTTTCTACATAAGTGATGCCGTTTTGTCTGGAAATAACGTAGCCCTTTGAGGTGTAGCCTACAACTGTGCCTATGTAGGTGATTTTTTCCTCGGTTGAGGGCTCCTCTGTTGTTTCCTCCTGTGTTGCTTCATCGGAGGAGCTTTCACCGCCCGAAAGGGGAGCCTCCGTTATTGTTTCAATATCGTCTGTTGTGGTTTCATCTGTGTCTGTACCGCCGCAGGATGAAAACAGCATTGCTGCTGTAAGTGCAAGGGAAATCAAACAGTAAAATTTTCTCTTCATTCGTTTGCGCCTCTTTAATATAAATTACTATACCTATTATAATCCGAAAAAAAACATTGTCAAATAGATAAATACCCTTTAAAAATTCATATTTTTGTGATAAAATTACAATAAAACATCGGGAGGATAATGAAGATGACCGCATTTGCCAATATTTTCAATAAAATTTTTGCCGTATTCTTTTCGGTACTGCTTACCTTAACGGGCGGACTGAACGGACTTTTTGAGGGAGATGTATACCCTTACGAGAGTGAAAATGCCGTTGTGGGGCTTGAAACCCTTACACGCTCTCAGGACGTAACCACCGACGGAGAATATTTCTATTTCAGCGGAAAGCACGCCCTTGAAAAGGTAAATCTCAGCTGCGATGAGATAATAGCTCTCAATGAAAAGGCAATTACCGATGAGCTGAAAGAAAAGTATAACTCACAGCACATCGGCGGAATAAGCTATTATGACGGTATTATTTATGCCGCCCTTGAGGACAGCAAGCAGTGGTATCACCCCATAATTGCCCTTTATGATGCTGAAACTCTCGAATACACGGGCGTTTGCTATGAATTACCCACGTCTCTTCAGACAAGAGGCGTACCGTGGGTTGCCGTTGACGGTGAAAACGGTGTTGCCTATACGGGCGACTCCAGAAATTACACGGAAATCTATAAGTTCAGACTTTCGGATTTTACTTACCTTGAAACAATTACCCTGAGCGGTGAGGTGCAGAAAATTCAGGGCGGTGAAATCTCTGACGGCAAGCTTTATGCAGGAACAAACGATATGACAAGAGCCGTGTTTACAATTGACCTCAGGACGGGTGAGGTAACAAAGCTTTTTGACAGAATTATGTACGAGTATAAGCTCATTGATAACTTCGGCGGTGAGGGTGAAGGACTTACAATTCTTCCTATGGAGGACGGCACGTACATCCACACTCTTCAGCTGGGCGCTCTGTTTATCGATTCCACACTCAGACACTATAAATAAAAAGAAGAAGACGGGCAGGTCAACCTGCCCGTTATTTTTTCATTTTATGCTTGCTTTGCGGCAAAAATTAAGGGAAAGAGCGAAGGTCTCCCGTGGCTCTTTCCCCTTTATTATCTTCCGTGCGTCAAATCCGCTGATTTGTGACACTTTACACTAAGCTGATTTCCTTGCCGGAAGTCGGAGGCC
>JAZNAI010000025.1:0-3908 GCA_045586465.1 Acutalibacteraceae bacterium
GAATAGCTGTGATACCCTTGTGTGTACCTGCTACCTTAAAGTCCATATCGCCGTAGAAGTCTTCAAGGCCCTGGATGTCGAGCATTGTGTCGAAAGAGCCGTCTTCTGCCGTGATAAGACCGCAGGAGATACCTGCAACGGGAGCTTTAATCGGAACACCTGCGTCCATAAGCGCGAGGGTAGAACCGCAAACAGATGCTTGGGAAGTAGAACCGTTAGAGGAAACAACCTCGGATACAAGTCTTATTGCATAGGGGAATTCTTCAACGCTGGGAAGAACCGGAACGAGAGCTCTTTCAGCAAGAGCACCGTGACCGATTTCACGTCTGCCGGGGCCTCTGGAGGGCTTTGTTTCACCTACAGAGTAGCTGGGCATATTGTAGTGATGCATATATCTCTTTGTTTCGTCGTCGTCAAGACCGTCAAGGAGCTGTGCATCGCTTATCGGACCGAGAGTTGCGGTTGTAAGAACCTGTGTCTGACCTCTTGTGAAAAGACCAGTACCGTGAGTTCTGTTAGTAATGTTTACTTCAGAAGCAAGGGGTCTTATCTGGTCGAGAGTTCTGCCGTCAACACGCTTGCCGTCATCAAGAAGCCATCTTCTTACAACGAACTTCTGAAGCTTGTAGAGGCATTCTTCCATTTCTGCCTTTCTTTCTTCGGTATCTTCCGGGAATTGTGTGAACACTTCCTCGTAAACCTTTGAAAGTCTTTCTTCACGAACGAGCTTGTCGTCTGTATCAAGAGCGTATCTTACCTTTTCAATAGCAAAATCAGCAATCTTATCGTAAAGGTCGTGGTCAACCTCACAGGAAGGATATGAGAACTTGGGCTTACCTACCGCTGCGGTAATTTCCTTGATGAAGTTGATAACTGTCTGTGACTCGTTGAACGCTGTCATAATAGCGTCGAACATAACGTCATCTTCAACTTCCTTAGCACCTGCTTCGATCATTACGACCTTCTTATCGCTGGAAGCAACTGTAAGTTCGAGATCGCTTACCTCTCTCTGAGCCTGGGTAGGATTGATAACGGGCTTGCCGTCAACAAGGCCTACAAAAGCACCTGCGATAGGTCCGTTCCACGGAATATCGGAAATCATAAGTGCAATGGAAGCACCGATCATACCGGTAATTTCGGGAGAACAGTCGGGGTCAACGGAGAGAACGAGAAGGTCAACTGTAACGTCGTTACGAAGATCCTTCGGGAAAAGAGGTCTTACGGGTCTGTCAATTACACGGGAAGTAAGAATAGCCTTTTCTGTAGGCTTGCCCTCACGCTTAAGGAAGCTTCCGGGGATTCTGCCGACAGCATAAAGTCTTTCTTCAAATTCAACCGAGAGAGGAAGAAAATCAATACCGTCTCTGGGCTTTTCGCTGGCTGTTGCTGTTGCAAGAATGGTTGTATCACCGTATCTTACAAGTGCTGAGCCGTTTGCAAGCTGTGCGATCTTTCCTGTTTCAACAACAAGAGGTCTGCCTGCATACTCTGTTTTGAATACTCTGTAGTTTTCAAACATCTTTTTTACCTGTCCTTTCTTCAGAATGCAGCTAACATTTCTGAAATCGGAGCGCCCGCTTTAGCACTTAAATAAGAGCCGGAAACAAATCCGAGTCCTATTTAAATGCTAAAACAGCGTTTGGCGCTCACTTTATTTTGTTTACTTATGAATTGTAGGAGCGAAAGGGCATCTGCCCTCCGCTCCTATTTTTCCGGAAATTACTTTCTGATACCGAGCTTTTCGATAATAGCTCTGTAACGGTTAATATCCTTCTTCTGGAGGTAACCGAGAAGATTTCTTCTGTGACCTACCATCTTAAGAAGACCACGTCTTGAGTGATGGTCGTTCTTGTTTGCCTTGAGATGCTCGTTAAGAGTGTTGATTCTCTTTGTGAGTACGGCAATCTGTACTTCGGGAGAACCTGTGTCGCCCTCGTGTGTTGCATACTCCTTGATGATTGAAAGCTTTTCGTCTTTCTGAAGCATTGTGTTTTTCCACCTTTACATTGAATTTTTAAATGTACGCCACATAGCCAAGCCAAGGTCGGTGAAAGCCTCTTGAATCCGTATATCGGCAAACGGATAAGGTTATTTTGTCCAAAGCATAGCTGCGGGTAGACATTTACCGATATAGTATACCACATCAAAATTATTTTGTAAATAGTATTTTCCCCTAATTTGACAAAAAATATTTAAATTTTTTTTGAACATGCTCACAAATAGGCGCTAAAAAACAAAATTAAGCCTTGAAATTCATAAATTCTGATGATATAATATAGGAAACCGTTATTTCTACAGGAGATTTAAAAATGCCAAAAAGGAAAGAAAAATTCAATCGCAAAATCTTTTCAATACTTATAGACAGAGCAAGAGGTGAACGCTCGGTAAGAAGATTTGCCTCCGAGTGCGGAATAAGCTATTTGCAAATGAGAAAGCTTCTTCTATGCGAGCAGGAAAACGCTCCGGGTATAAAGCTTATGACAAAGCTTGCTGAGAACAGTGAGAACGGTATTGATATTGAAGACTACCTTTACGCCGCAGGGGAAAAGCAATCTAATCAAGATAATTTAATCGAGATTTCTCCTAAAGAACGTTTGCTTCTGCAGAATTACAATTCTCTATCTTCAAATCAGCAAAAAACCGTAAATGATTTCATTGATTTTCTTATAAGGTATAAAAGCTGACAAATCATATCATTTATAACGCTTCAACAAATAATCCTTGGCTGCATATTATGAAAATAAAAACGGACCCGGAAAAGTATACTTTCTTTCCGGGTTATTTTTTATGTTCAAAAAATCTCAATTTTAAATTCAGCCGGTTTTTGTTCAATATTATTATATAATAGCACTATTTCAACATTAAACTTTCCTTTTATTTTGTATTTTAGTGCACTTTCTTTCGTAATTTATTCGTTTATGCCATTTTGTCTTGATTTGTTAACAACTTTAGGTGTATAATATTAAAGGTTATTTTTATGCACTTTGGAGGCTATATGCTTGAAAACATAAAAATTGATAGTCTTTTTGATACAGAAAAGACTATCGCAAGAGGTATTTTCCAAAACCACACTTACCCATGGGAAATATTGCCTTATATTAAGGAATTTACAATAAGTCTCGGAAAAAACCTTCCTGCAGATAAATTCAATCAGATAAAAGAAAACGTATGGGTTGCAAAAAGCTGTAAGATATACCCGAACGTTTACATAGACGGTCCGTGCATAATAGACGAGGAAACAGAAATAAGGCCCTCTGCTTTTATAAGAGGAAGCGTGATTGTCGGAAAGAACTGTGTTATCGGAAATTCTACGGAGCTTAAAAACTGTCTTATATTTGACAACGTTCAGGTCCCTCATTTTAATTACGTAGGTGATTCGGTTCTCGGTTACAAGTCACACATAGGAGCAGGAGGCGTTACCTCAAACGTAAAATCCGACAAAACACTTGTAACGCTCCGCATCGGTGACGAAATTATCGAAACGGGCTTTAAAAAATTCGGTGCTATGATAGGTGATTACGTAGAAATCGGATGTAACAGCGTTCTGAACCCCGGAACTATTATAGGCAGACATTCAAACGTCTACCCCACCTCATGTGTAAGAGGGTACGTGCCTGAGAACTGCATTTACAAAGCTACAAAGGGTATTTGCGAAAAAAACAAATAACTTAACTGAACAGTTTTATTTGAAGTCGGTTGCCGACAGAAAGGATAATTATGGGAAGACTATTCGGAACAGACGGAGTTCGTGGCATTGCAAACGGAACACTTACCTGTGAGCTTGCAATGAACATTGGCAGAGCCGCCGCCTGTGTACTTGCCTCAAATACAAATAAACGTCCGAGATTTATTATAGGAGCAGACACAAGAATATCCTCGGATATGCTGATAAACGCAATTGCAGCAGG
>JAZNAI010000026.1:0-5850 GCA_045586465.1 Acutalibacteraceae bacterium
CCTCTTGAGGAGCCCTTCCCCTGTAACTTCAATGTGCTTATAGGCGGCACACCAATGACACTCGGTGTGGGCGACCTTCTTCTTGAATGGAAAGCCTTCCGTACCGAATGTGTAAAAAGAAGAACCTACTTTGAGCTTAAAAAGGCTCAGGACAGGCTTCATCTTCTTAAGGCTCTTCAGAAAATCCTTCTCGATATAGATAAGGCAATTAAAATCATAAGACACACCGATGAGGAGTCAGAGGTTGTCCCCAACCTTATGATAGGCTTCGGTATTGATGAAATTCAGGCAGAGTACGTGGCTGAAATAAAGCTGCGTCACTTAAACCGTGAATACATCTTAAAACGCCTTGAGGATATCGAAAAGCTTGAAAAGCTCATAGAAGACCTTCAGGATATTCTTGACAGTAAAACGAGAATAAAAAGGGTTATTATTGACGAGCTTAAAAAGGTTATCGAAAAATACGGACAGCCGAGAAAAACCGATATTCTTTATGAATCGGAGCTCCCCGAGGATGACGACGAGGATGAAATCCCCGATTATTCCGTAATGGTATTCTTCACAAAGGAAGGATATTTCAAGAAAATTTCCCCTCAGTCCTGGAGAATGGGTAATAACCATAAGCTTAAGGACGGCGATGAAATCATTCTTTCTTCCGAAGCATCAAACAATGCCGAGCTGCTTTTCTTTACCAATAAGCATCAGTGCTATAAGTCGAGAATTTCCGAATTCGACGAATGTAAGGCAAGCTCTCTCGGTGATTTTGTCGGTGCAAAGCTTCAGATGGAGGACGGCGAAACCGCAATTTTCTGTGCTGTCGTTTCCGAATATACCGGCTATATTCTCGTATTCTTTGAAAACGGCAAGGTTGCAAAGGTAGACATTGCGTCCTTTGAGACAAAAACCAACCGCAAGAAGCTTATAAAAGCTTATTCGGACAAATCGGAGCCCTGCGCATTCAGATATGTGAAGGAGGACGGCGAATTTGTAATGGTGACAACCGTCGGCAGATATCTCTGCTTTAATTCCGCTTCCGTTGCTTCCAAGTCTGCAAAGGACACTCAGGGTGTTCAGGTTATGACCCTCAAGAAGGGACATAAGGTGATTTCCGTTGAGGATTTCACCGAGGACCGCTTCAAAAAGCCCTCACGCTACCGCACAAAGACCCTCCCCTCGGCAGGTGCCGTGCTGTCAGCAGAGGATACGGGCGAGCAGCTCACTCTCGGATAAAAGATATATGAAAGGAAAATCATTATGAGTCCTTTACTCAAAAAAAATCACTCAAGGACTGACGACAAGTACCTTTTAAGAAAGTACTGTCTTATGTCTGCAGGTCTTGCACTTCTCATAATGTGCATTATTTACATCTGCCACCGCAACACACTTCTTGTGGGCGGAAGAACGGTTCTCAGAATGGACCTTTACCATCAGTACGGACCTCTTTATGCTGAGGTTTATGACCGTATAACGGGCGGTAATTCTCTTGTGTATTCGTGGACCTCGGGACTGGGTGCCTCTTTCTTAGGTAACCTTTTTAATTACTGCAGCAGTCCCTTTGCTCTGTTTATGCTTATTTGCGGTCATAAGAATATGCCTGAGGCAATAGCTCTTATGATTATGGCAAAGGCTGTGCTTGCCGCAACAACCTTTACTTACTATATCAACAAATCCAATAACTGCGTAAGGAAGGAAAGTGTCGTTTTCGGTCTTTTCTACGCCTTTTCGGGATATTTCGTGGCGTTCTCCTGGAACATAATGTGGTTCGATGCCGTTGCGGTATTCCCTCTTGTAATGCTCGGTATTGAACGTATTATCAATAAGAACAAGCCGGGACTTTACATTGCAATGATGACCTATACTATGATAAGCAATTACTATATGGCTTATATGGTATGCATTTTCTCCGTAATGTATTTCCTTTATTTCTACTTCGGCAGATACGAGCTTTCCTCAAAAATTTTCAAGGCAAAGGCAATTGCCGAAGAGGCAGCGGAAGAGGTTTCTGCAGAAGAAATTCCTGCAGTAATTCCGGAAGCTGTCTGCGGAGAATCAGCAAGCGAAGAAATTACAGAGGAATTGCCTGAAGAAGCATCGGAAGAGACAGCCGTAACGGAAGAAATTCCTGCAGAAGAGACTTTCCTTGAGCCTGCTCCTGCGGAAGAGCTTCCTGCTCCTTCAAAGAAGAAGGTAAGAAATCACAAATTCCGTGATAACCGCTTCTGGGTAACGGGCTGGACCTTTGCTCTCTCATCCTTCCTTTGCTTTATGCTTGCCGCATTTGCCCTTATTCCCGTTTACTACTGTCTTCAGACATCCTCTGCAACAGCAGGTACATTCCCTGAGGACTTCAAGCAGTACTTTGATGTTTTCCGCTTTATTGCAAATCACCTTACGGGTATTGAGCCTACAATCAGAAGCAGTGGAGATAACGTTATTCCCAATGTTTACTGCGGTCTTCTTACCGTTATGCTTTTGCCCTTCTACTTCCTTTCGGACAAAATTCCCGGAAAGCAGAAGGTTGCATCCGCAATTCTTCTTATTGCCTGTCTTGCAGGCTTTACCGTAAATCAGTTCAACTACGTATGGCACGGCTTCCATATGCCCAATGACCTTCCCTACAGATGGTCCTTTGCCTATTCCTTCTTAATTCTTCTCATAGCCTTCAAGGCATTCAGAAATATAAAGGAATTTTCAAACAAGGCATATATCGGAATGGGCTTTGCGGTTATGTGCTTCCTCGTTCTTGTTGAAAAGATTGAAGTTCCCAATGCCGATACTCTTACAATTATCTTAAGTGCGGTATTTGCAATTCTTTATGTTGTCATCTTCGGAATGATGCGCTCAAAGAAGTACAAGGAAAAGGCAATCGTATTCCTTCTCTTCTTTACGGTAATTCTCGAAATTGTTGCGGCTGACGTTCCTAAAATCACAATGGCACAGCCTAAGGAAGCATATACCTCCGACTATTACAGCTATAAAGAGCTTCAGGATGCTGTAGAATCCAAGGACGATACTCTTTTCTATCGTACAGAGCTTTCAAAGCTCCGTGCAAGAATGGACCCTTCATGGTACGGCTATAACGGCGTTTCCGTATTCTCCTCAATGGCATACGACCACACAGCCAAAACAATGGAGGATTTAGGTCTTTTCGGAAATAATATCAATTCCTACACCTACTATCCCCAGACTCCCGTATTCAATTCGCTGTTCTCAATAAGATACGTATATGACAATATGAATTTCATTCACAATGACGATATTTATACTCTTGTTGACAATAACGATAAGTTTGAGGCATTTAAGTACAATTATTATCTTCCCCTTATAAATTCGGTAAGTGAAAACGTAACCGAATGGGATCACAGCTCTCCGAATCCCTTCACCGTTCAGAATGAGCTTATGAAAGCCGCTACGGGTGTTGAGGACGTGCTTGTTCACGTCAATGCCACCGAGTTTGTCGGTGAAAATATGAAGGATGTTGACCCCTCTGCCATAAACAGCGCAACAACCTTCACCGTAAATAAGAACAATAACGGCTCCGAGGGAAAGGCTATTGTAAAGTTAAAGCCCGAAGTAGACGGCAATTACTATATTTACGTAGGTTCTACAAAGCTCTCCTCACTTAATATTGAGGCAGGAGAACTGAGCTACTATTATAACAGCACCTCAATTCAGCCCTTCATCCTTGACTGCGGTTATCTTACGACAGATGATGAAATTGAGGTAACCTATACCGTTCCCGCTTCAAACAATTCCGCAGGACTTGCATTCTGTGCAGCAAGACTTGACAGCGAAAAGTTTGATGAAGCATACAACAAGATAGTTTCCAACGGTACATTTAATATGACCGCCTTTGATGAAACAACCTTTGAAGGAACAATCAAGGTAACGAATTCGGACAGCTTCCTGTGGACCTCAATTCCTTATGACGAAAGCTGGGAGGTAACCCTTGACGGTGAGGTTCTGAGCTATGCGGTTTACGATAGTGAATCCGGTGAAATCACCACTGACGGCGATATCGTAAAGGTCGGCGGAGGTCTTATAGGCATAAAGGCAGATAAGGGTGAGCACATACTTTCCTTTGAATACAAGGCAAAGGGTCTTTCAACGGGTATAAAGCTGACAGGACTTGGCATCGGTGTTCTTGCACTTGTTGTGATTTATAAGAAATGGCTTAAGAAGTTCTTCGAAAAGGCAGGCTTTGTGCCCTCCTTCTTCCGTGAGCCTGATTTTGAGATTGAATAATTATGGAAAATCAGAAATATGACAGCGGTAACGGTAACGAGCTTCTTCTCTTTACCGACAGAACCGAAAATGACTATAACGAAATGCTCTGCAGTCTTGAAAGTGACGGCTACAGTGAAGCACAGTCCTCAGATATTGACTTCTTCAGAAGCACTACCCTTAAAAAGGGCGGTGCTTCCGTTACGGTCACCTTCGATAAGAATGCAGGGGAGATAAGAAAGGTATATGACAGCTTTTCTGCAGAGCTTAATACAAAGTACTCCAAAGCAGGGAAGTGTCCCGTCAGAATGTGGCAGTTTGAGGTTGACCATACTCTTATTGACTGCGGTATGTGCTATATTTTTCAGCTGACAGATTATTCATTCTTCGTTATAGACAGCGCACACTTTTATTCGCTGAATGATGATAAAAGACTTTACGAGTTTCTCAAAAAGGAGACTCCCGAGGGAATGCCCGTTGTAATTTCAGGCTGGTACCTTTCCCACGGCCACGCAGACCACATCTGCAAGTGTCTTGATTTTATCCTGAATTTCAGTGACGTAAAAATAAAGGGTCTTTACTATAATTTCGTTCCTCATACTCACCCGTCTGCTGAGGATTGGCTTATTGCCGACAGACGCCACACGGAGCTTTTCAATTCCGAGGTCGAAAAGAGAACGGACATCCCTAAGTATAAGCTTCACACGGGACAGTATTTTTATGTTGACTGCCTCAGAGTTGACGTGCTTTGCTCTCACGAGGATGTTTTCCCGCAGTCACTCGAGGACTACAACAATTCGTCGATTGCCTCAATGATGACGGTTGACGGTGATAAGATAAGCTTCCCCGGGGACGCAAGCGGCAAGGAAAGCGTTATTCTTGAAAGACGTTTTCCCGATTTTCTCAAGTGTGATATTATGCAGGTATCTCACCACGGACATTTCGGTACAAGCACGGAGTTTTACAGAATGTCGGATGCGCACGTAGCCCTCTTCCCCGTGACGGAGATTAAATTCCACGAGGAATATCCTCGTATTGAAGCAAACCGTGTTGCCTCGGAAATTGCGAAGCACACCTACATAGCAGGTCACGGTACGGTAATGTTCACCTTCCCCCTGAAGGGCTCAAAGATTCTCATTTATCCCGACGAAACAAACGAAAGCTTCGAGGGAATCTTTAATCTCTGGGGCTATGACTACACCGATGAATTTAAGGAAAAGAACGTTGCCGATTTCAGAGCCCGCAATTGCTTCCGGGAGGAAAATTATTAAAAAACCGAGGCTGACAGATGAAAAGCGTCAGCCTCAATATTTTTTCAAAAAAACTAAAAAAATATCAAAAAAACACTTGACTTTTAATCTGTGCGGTGATATACTGTCAAATGTTCCAAGCGGAATGCGAGAGTGGCGGAATCGGCAGACGCGCACGTTTGAGGGGCGTGTGGTAATCCCGTACGGGTTCAAGTCCCGTCTCTCGCACCAAACCAGAAAAATCCGAACCAAATTTTCCCAATAGGAAAAGGGTTCGGATTTTTTGTTTTTTTGAGCTGTGATTATTTCGGTAACGGATTTGCTAAATCTACTAACTCCCAACCGAGAAAAAAGTAAATATAAAAAAATATGGAGG
>JAZNAI010000027.1:0-5833 GCA_045586465.1 Acutalibacteraceae bacterium
TACTGCAAGCCCTACACCAAGCCCTACAAAAACAGCGCCTGCAACCGATGCTGCCAGCGGATGCTCCGAAATTCCCGGGAATATTCTCGGAAAACACTCGAAAACAGCGTACGACAGGCTGAAAGCAGAGGTTGATACGGCGGAATATACCAGAAACGTTGCACCGAGAGTCCTGAAGCCTATGCCGTAGCAAATAAGGTTCAGCACAAGCTCGCTGACGGCAGGAGAGATGCCGAAATGGTGTTCAAGAAGCAGAATAAGACCAAGGGTTCCTCCCTCGGTAATATCTGCAACGGAGTGTATATTATACATACCGAAGGCAAGAATAATACCGCCGACGGCACATATTATACAGTTTTTCAGTTTTATACTTTTAAGAAAATTTTTAACCATCGAAACATAAGCATCCTTTTTGTGATGGGGGTATTATACATCTTTTTTCAAAAAACTGCAACTTTTAACAAAACATTAATATTTAAAAGGGTAAAATTACTTGCTTTTAAATATTTTATAGTGTAAAATAATCTCAATAGTACGCTCTTACCCTAGGCTGCCGGGAGCCGAACACATTACGGTTTCGCTCGTCGCCTTGTTCCGCATAGCTTCACACTCATTTTTGAAAGGCGTCAGTATTTCAAGAGATGAGGCAAGGTCAGACGGAAAATTATCGTTTGTCAGGCGTGATGGGTTCAACTCCCGTCAGCCTAAGTAAAGGAGAGTTTTTTTATGAAAGCTACAAAAAGAATATTTGCATTGCTTCTTGCGGTTGTAATGCTTTTAACTGCAGTACCCTTTGCTTCCGCTAAAGAGGAAAGCAGCATTGAAACATATAAAAAACAAATGCTTGAGTACGGCTTCCCGGTTATCTCAACAGAAGAGTTCGGAGCTTTTTTAAGAATCCTTCAGACCTTCCGTTATCTTCTTACCGGTATTGAGCCCAACACAGAGAGAATTGAGGTTACTTACGACGAAGTCGTGCGTAACATAACCTCTCAGATGTGCACTGAAAGCGGCCTTGATTTTAATCTTATAGCGGCAAATCTTCCTAATCTTAATATCATTCCCAACTTCTTCAAGAACAAGTACAACATAGATACAACACTGTTCCGAGAGGAAAGATATGCCAAGGAAGCTGAATATGTTGCTCAGGGCAATGACCTTATGGCTACAATATGCCACACTATCGGCGCATTTATGAGCATCATCGAGAAGATGTATGTTTATACCGTTGCTACCGATGAAAAGGACGTTTATGAGCTGGTGCTTTACCTTAAATTTGAGGACGGTACTGAGGAAACTCACTATCCCGGTGTTTATATCAATATGAAGACCGGTGAATGCTACGGAAAGAACGGCACAGGCGTGTTCGGTATCGGTCATAACTTCAATTTCTATGAAATGACCATATACTCAACCGTTGACTGCTGGATGAGAAACTACGGCTTCTGTCTTTTCTATGACGTTGCGGCAAATCTTCTTCCCACAAACTTCAAGTACATCACAAGACGCTTTAAGTTCTCCTATGACGGACTTGATTGGATGATACAGATGTGGAAGGGCAATTACTTCATTTCAAACGGCGGTGAGGTTGGTCTTTACTGGCGTGAAAAGGGACAGCTCGGTTCATTCTACAACTGTGCTACCGAGGAAATTCCTATGTCTCTTCAGGTTTCAATCGGTGATAAGATTCTTGTAAACCGTAAGCTTCAGGACCATTGGTGGATATGCGGCTTCAATCTCGGCGAGAAGCTTTATCTTCCCACAGCGCTTACTCTCAGAACAACGCTTGTAATGCCCGATAAGGAAATGCTTGAGGCATTCACCGCATCTATTGATGCCAACGTAATGGGTGATGTAAGCTATACTGTTGACGGTCTTAGTGTTAATGTAGTATGGTAAATTATTATTCCCGGATTCAGATGAATCCGGGATGTTTTTTTGCTGTTTGCAGAACTGCCATTAAATGGTAAAATATACATCTGTGTGCATATATGCTTTGTAAAGCAAGGACGCTTTACGATTGTTGATAACTTCGGTAAAATGTTAATTAAAACGGCAAAAATGTTGATAACTCGGTTGAAACTGTTGAAAATTCAGAAAACGAAAAAATGATTTATTCACATTTTGTAAAGAAACTGACTTTACTTCAACAAAGTTATCAACATTTTTCGTGAATTCAGAGGTTTTTTATTCATAAGAAAAATTTATGATAATTTGTGAAAAAAGAGTTTTCCTGATTGAAAAAAAGTGGTAGAATATCAATGACGAAAGGCGGGATGTTATGGAAACCGTTGTTAAGGCTTATGCCAAAATAAATCTTACTCTTGACCTGACTGCAGTACTTCCCAATAAGTACCACGGAATTTTTACGGTAATGCAGTCTGTCGGTCTTTATGATAACGTTACAATAAAAACGGGAAGGGAAGGGCTCACTCTTTCCTGCTCCGAAAAATATATTCCCTGCGATGACAGAAATACCGCATTTAAGGCGGCAAGACTCTTTTATGAAAAAGCAGGTATAAAGCCTGAATGTGAAATATATATAAAAAAGGTCATTCCCTCGGGCGCAGGGCTTGCAGGTGGCAGTGCCGATGCTGCCGCCGTGCTTAAAGGTCTTAATAATATTTATCCCGGAGCATTGTCCTATAAGGATATTATGGAGATTGCGCTTTCTGTGGGTGCAGACGTGCCCTTCTGTTATGTCGGCGGTACAAGGCTTTGCCAGAATATCGGTGAAATTCTCTCCTTTCTTCCGCCGCTGTCAGCACACGTGCTTATAGTAAAGCCTTATGAAAGAGTGTCCACAAAGGATGCTTATGCACGCTTTGATTCTGCGGAAAATATCACTCATCCCGATAATGACAGCTTTCTTTTCTATGCCGCCAAAGGGGATTACAGAGAAGCGGTGAAGTTTGCCTCAAATATGTTTGAAACCCTTTCCGACGTAAAATCCGGCAAGGAAATCAAGGATACAATGAAAGAAAACGGAGCCTGGTTTTCCTCTATGTCAGGCTCGGGCTCTGCTTATTTCGGACTTTTTGATTCCGAGGAAGCCGCAAGAAAATGTGCCGGTGTTTTACGAAGCAAGGCAGAAAGCGTTTTTGTGTGCAGAACGAAAACAAAAGGCGTTGAATAAAATTTTATATATTTCCAAGACTTTCCTTTGAAAGGAAGGTCTTTTTTTATGAGAACATACAAGAATGAAAAAATCAGTATACTTTTACTTCTCTTTTGTGTGCCGGTGTCGTTTATGATGATTTTTGTTTCCGAGGGCTTTAAGGCGGCACACACCGTTAGGGAAGAATGTCTTCGCCTTCACGTGCTTGCCGACACCGACAGCGAAGCCGACCAGTCCGTAAAGCTGAAGGTGAGGGACGCAATTTTAGAGGAAACGGGGGATATGTTTATTTCCTGTGCTTCTGCCTCCGAGGCAGTAAACAGGGTGCTCGAAAAGAAAGAAGTTATAAAGGAAATAGCCGAAAATGTACTCAGAGAAAACGGTTTTGACTACGGTGCAGAGGTTTTTGTTGAAGAGGAGTATTTTGGTACAAGGCAGTATGAAAATGTCAGTCTTCCGGCAGGAAATTATACTGCGCTGAGAGTGGTTTTAGGAAAGGGCGAGGGGCATAACTGGTGGTGTGTGATGTTTCCGCCATTGTGTCTGCCTGCGGTTACCGAAAGAACTGATGACAGCGTTTACGGTGTCTTCGGCGAAAACGGGGGAGATCTTGTGACGGGCAAAAGCGGATATAAGGTGAAATTCAGAATAGTGGAAATTGTGGAAAATATCATAGAAGCACTTAAATCATAAACGGGGGACAAACAGCATATATCTTTTTATAGGCTGACGGGAGCCGAACACATTACGGATTCGCTCGTCGCATTGTTCCGCATAGCTTCACACTCATTTTTGAAAGGCGTGCCGTATTTCAAGAGATGAGGCAAGGTCAAACGGAAATTATCGTTTGTCAGGCGTGATGGGTTCAACTCCCGTCAGCCTGGAACGGAAAAAGGAGACGGTTATGAAAATAGTTATGATGAAAAAAAAGAAAGCTCCGTCGGAAAAGGATATGTTTACCGTGCTTTCTCTTGTGCAGTCTGTGTTGGTTGTTGTTATTATTTTCTCGCTTTTTGCTTTTTCACGGGTGAATTCCGACGCCCTTTCCGATATCGGGAATAATCTGTCCGTTATATTCTCTGAGGATATGGATATCGGCGGATATTTTACACCGTCGGAGGAAAAAACCACACAAGCCGAAGCTGAGACAGCCGAAGCTCTGACCGAGGAGGCTTATGCGAAGGCAGAGCCCGAAGCGGCGGAAATTGAGCTGAGCGTTTCGCCGGATACTGCAGTTATGCCTGTAATAGGTACGGTTACGTCCGACTACGGAGCAAGAGAGCATCCCGTGTATTCGGGAGAAAGCTTTCATTCGGGCAGGGATATTGCGGCAGATGAGGGCGCCCCCGTTTATGCTGTGCTTGACGGAACGGTAACTGATGCAGGAACTGCGGAAATGGCGGGAATATACGTGAAAATTCAGCACTCGGACGGTACCCAAACACTTTACTGTCATTGCAGTAAGCTGATGGCAGAAAAGGGAGATACGGTGAAAAAGGGAGATGTTATTGCTCTTGTTGGGCAGACAGGGCTTGCAACGGGTCCGCATCTTCATTTTGAATATCATAAAAACGGAAAAGCAACCGACCCCGATGAAATTCTTGAGGGTGCCGTAAATGTACGTTAAAATCGGCAGTATTTCCGTTTATATATCCTTTTTCTTTGCAGTATTTCTTGCTGTTGCCGCAAATGTCGCAGGCGGAAGGAATCTTCTGCTGTCATTCCTTTTTTCATTTATACACGAGGCGGTACACCTTGTATTGCTGTTTTATTTTGGTATAAAGGCGGCAGAAATAAAGCTTTATCCTGCAGGAATAAAAATATGCTGTGAGGGAATGAATATGCTGTCCTACAGAAAGACAGTCCTTGCAGCCTTGTCGGCACCTGTTTTCAATCTTATTTCAGGTGCCGTTTTTTTCTTTTTACATAATATTTACAAAAATGAGGTGCTATATGTCTGCGGTGCAGTGAATCTGATTCTCGGTTTAATTAATCTTTTACCTCTGTCTTTTCTTGACGGGGGAAGAACTCTCAGTGCCGTACTTGCCGTAAGTCTTTCCGAGGACAGGGTAAGAAGCATTATGAACGCTCTTAATATCTGGACTCTCGCTTTTTTGTTTGTTTTGTTTTTTGTCGGGTTTGTGACACAGAAAACAGGTCTTTTACCGCTGTTTTTCTGTGTTTACTGCCTTATGGGAACATTGAGTAAATAATGTTGAAATTATTGTAATGTGATGATATAATAAACTTGTATAATATTTTTTACGGACGGTTTATTATGGACAGAGAACTTGAAAGAATATTGCCGCTGGTGCAGAAGCCTGCAAGATACATAGGCGGAGAGCTCAACAGCGTCATTAAGAATAAGGATGAGGTGGACATCCGCTTTGCGTTCTGCTTCCCCGATTCCTATGAAATCGGTATGTCGCATCTCGGAATGAAAATTCTCTATTCAATTGCAAATAACAGAGAGGATACCTGGTGTGAGCGTGTTTTTGCGCCCTGGGACGATATGGAAGAGCAAATGAGGGAGAATAATATCCCTCTTTATGCTCTTGAAAGCGGCGACCCCATCAAGGATTTTGATATTATCGGCTTTACTTTGCAGTATGAGCTTTGCTACACGAACGTACTCAATATGCTTGACCTTGCAGGGCTTCCCGTAAAGGCGAAGGACAGACATTCGCTGTCACCTATTGTTATGGGCGGCGGTCC
>JAZNAI010000028.1:0-10713 GCA_045586465.1 Acutalibacteraceae bacterium
ATCGCAAATCCCAATGCGCCCACGGGCAAGGTGCTTACAAGAGAGGAAATTGAAAAAATCATTGCAACAAACCCCGATAACGTTGTTCTTATAGACGAAGCCTACGTTGATTTCGGAGGTGAGAGTGTTACAGACTTAGTAAAAAAATATGACAATCTTCTTGTTGTCGGGACCTTCTCAAAATCCCGCTCAATGGCTGGTGCAAGACTGGGCTTTGCATTCGCAAACGAAGAGATTATTAAGGATCTCGAAAAAATCAAGTATTCTACTAATCCCTACAATATAAACAGTCTTACTCAGCTTATGGGGATAAAGGCGCTTGAGGAGCAGGAATACTACGATGAAAACTGTAAAATCATTGCCGAAAACCGTGAATTTACGGTAACGGAGCTTCAAAAAATCGGATTTTCCGTAATCCCATCAAAGGCAAACTTTATTTTTGCGAAGCACAAGAATATAAGCGGTGAAAAAATTTATCTGAAGCTTAAAGACAAGGGTGTTCTTGTAAGACACTTTACTTCCGAAAGAATAAAGGACCACAACAGAATTACCGTAGGCACAAAGGAGCAGATGGAAACTCTTATCCGAAAGCTTATTGAAATCATAAAGGAGGAAGAAGCATGAGAACGGCTGAAATAATAAGAAAAACCGCCGAAACGGATATTGAATTAAAGCTCTCCCTTGACGGAAAAGGGGAAAGCGTTATAAATACGGGCTGCGGCTTTCTTGATCATATGCTGACCCTTTTCGCAAAGCACGGCAGATTTGATTTAACTGTTATCTGCAAGGGGGATACCGAGGTTGACTATCACCATTCCGCAGAGGATATCGGTATTGCTCTGGGCTCTGCCTTTTCGGAGGCTCTTTCCGATATGAAGGGTATAAAAAGATATGCCGATATCATTCTTCCTATGGATGAAGCGCTGATTCTCGAGGCTATTGACGTTTCGGGCAGAAGCTTTCTTGCTTACGACGCCCAGATTCCCACTGCCAAGGTAGGGGATTTTGATACAGAGCTTGTAGAGGAGTTTTTCTTGGCATTCGTGAGAAAAGCAGGAGTTACCCTTCACATAAAAATGCTTTCGGGAAAAAATTCCCACCATATAATTGAAGGTATTTTCAAGGCCTTCGGAAGAATTATGAATGAAGCTACGGCTATAGACGAAAAATACAAGGACGAAATTCCTTCCACAAAAGGAATGCTGGTTTAATTATGATTGCAATTGTAGATTACGGCGTGGGAAATCTCTTTTCCCTTCGCCCATCCTTTAAGGCAATCGGTGCTGATGCCGTTTTTACCTCGGATGAAAAAATAATAAAAAGTGCCGATAAAATTCTTCTCCCCGGTGTGGGTGCATTTGAGGATGCCGCAAAAAAGCTTCGGGACACAGGGCTCGGTGATGTTGTTGTCTCTCAGGTAAAGGAGGGAAAGCCGCTTCTGGGAATATGTCTCGGTATGCAGCTTCTTTTTGAAAGAAGCTTTGAATTCGGCTGTCACGAGGGCTTAGGGCTCATTCCCGGAGATATAGTGCCCTTTGAAGGAAAAATTGATAAGTCCCTTAAAATTCCCGAAATCGGCTGGAATCAGCTGACACTCAATAAGCCTTCTCCCTTATATAAGGATTTTACGGGCGGTGAATTCGTTTATTTTGTGCACTCATACTATGCGGAATGTGACAAAAATTACGTTTCCGCATTTTCGGAGTATGATGTTGTTTTCCCTGCCTCCGTTGAATATGAAAATGTTTTCGGCTGTCAGTTCCATCCTGAAAAAAGCGGAAAAACGGGACTTAAAATACTTGAAAATTTCTGTAAGGCAGGGGACATATTATGATAATTTTACCTGCAATTGATTTATACGACAAAAAAGCTGTACGTCTTTATAAGGGTGATTATTCGCAGATGACCGTATATTCCGAAAATCCCGTCGAAATTGCCCTTGATTTCAAGCATAAGGGTGCTCAGTTTATCCACCTTGTTGACCTTGAAGGGGCAAAGGACGGTACAACCCCGAATCTCTCGGTTGTTGAGAGAATAGTAAAGGAAACGGGACTCAATGCGGAAATCGGCGGCGGTATCAGAAGCAGGGAAACACTTGAAAAATATATTGCTGCCGGTATTTCCCGTGTTATTTTAGGTACGGCAGCCGTTACGGACCGTGAATTTCTTTTATGGGCTGTAGAAAAATACGGCGAAAAAATTGCCGTAGGTGCCGATATTAAGGACGGCTTTGTTGCAATTAAGGGATGGGTTGAAAAATCGGGGATTTCCTGCGAGGATTTCTTCTCGGATATGGAAAAAATCGGTGTAAAAACAATTATCTGTACGGATATTTCAAAGGACGGTGCCATGCAGGGCACAAACCGTGAGCTTTATAAGAGCCTTTCCGAAAAATTCAGTATAGATATAGTAGCCTCGGGCGGTGTCAGCTCCCTTGATGATATAAAGGCTTTAAGAGAAATGAAGCTTTACGGTGCAATTGTGGGTAAGGCTTATTATATCGGTGCAATTGACCTTAAAGAGGCAATCGAACTTGCCCTGTAAAGGAGAAAATATGATAACTAAAAGAATTATTCCCTGCCTTGACGTAAAGGACGGCAGGGTAGTAAAGGGTGTAAATTTCAAGTCCCTTTCAGATGTTAACGACCCCGTGGAGCTTGCCTCTTTTTACAGCGACTGCGGTGCGGATGAGCTTGTTTTTTACGACATAACAGCTTCAGCAGAGGGCAGACAGCTGTTTACTGATATCCTGCAGAAGGTAGCTTCCACCGTGTTTATACCTCTTACAGTCGGCGGCGGTATCAATACAGTAGCTGATTTTGACAGAGTATTAAAATCGGGTGCCGATAAGGTAAGCGTAAACTCGGGTGCCATAAGAAATCCCGAGCTTATAAGAGAAGCCGCCCGTCTTTACGGTAGTCAGTGTGTGGTAATTTCCGCTGACGTAAAGCGAGTTGACGGCATTTTCCGTGTATTTTCAAAGGGCGGAAGAGAGGAAACACCTCTCGAAGCAATTGAGTGGATAAAACGCTGTGTTGATATGGGCGCAGGCGAGGTAGTGCTTAATTCCATTGATACTGACGGTGTGAAAAAGGGCTTTGACCTTGAAATGCTTGAAGCCGTCTGCAATGCCGTAAATGTTCCCGTAATTGCATCGGGCGGTGCCGGATGTATGAATGACTTTGTTGAGCTTTTCAAAAAGGTTCCGAGAGTTGATGCAGGTCTTGCCGCATCT
Organism: Acutalibacteraceae bacterium; assembly: GCA_045586465.1. GTDB lineage: Bacteria > Bacillota > Clostridia > Oscillospirales > Acutalibacteraceae > RUG806. Next base: position 3,236 of record JAZNAI010000028.1, read on the forward strand.
GTTTTCCATTTCGGTGAAATTGCAATAGCCGACTTAAAGGCTGAGCTTAAAAAGAACGATATCAGAGTGAGGATATAAAAATGCTTGATATAAATGCACTTAAATTTGATGAAAAGGGACTTATCCCTGCAATTGTTGTTGATGCCTGGACAAAAAAGGTGCTGACCCTTGCCTATATGAACCGTGAAAGCCTCGAGATTTCTCTCGACAAGGGGCTTACCTGCTTCTACAGCCGTTCAAGAAACGAATTATGGCTTAAGGGTGAGACCAGCGGTAATTATCAGCACATTGTTTCAATTACCGCAGACTGCGATAACGATGCTCTTGTGGTTGTAGTTGAAAAGGATGGTCCTGCCTGCCATACGGGTACGGATTCCTGCTTCACAAAGGAAGTTTATCAGAGTGACGAAAAGCACGAATTCACCGTAAACGGTCTTTATGAGCTTTTAGAGGGCAGAAAAAGAGACCTTCCCGAGGGCTCCTACACTACCTATCTTTTCAGCAAGGGTACCGATAAAATTCTCAAGAAAATCGGTGAGGAATGTACCGAGGTCATAATCGCCGGTAAGGCTGACGATAAGGCTGAAACCGTCTATGAAATTGCCGACCTTATGTATCACACAATGGTGCTTATGGTGAATATGGGAATATCCGTTGAGGATATTCAGAAGGAGCTCGCCTCCCGCCACATCATCGACCATAAGGTCAAACAGGAAAAAATGACAGGTGATAATAAATAAAAAGCGTCTATAAAAAATCCCGTGGAATCCGAAAAGATTTCACGGGTGATTCTTTTATTTTCAGCATTGCTGATCATGAATGTATTTTTTCGAATAATTTTTTTGTAATTTTTCCAATTTTCTTTTTATTTTGCCTGAAAAAGTTTTTGAACTATTTTGCTTTATAATATTTTTGTTTCTGGTGAATTCAAAGTTTGCTTCTCTTTTTTTGTATTCTACTGTTGATAAGAATGAATAGAGTTCAGTATTAGAAGATATCGGTTTTTCATTTAATTCACAGTTAGCATCTTTATTTATAAAAAACAACAACTTTATATCAGAAAGGTCAATGTCATTCGGTATGTCGTGAGAAATGAATACAATTTCGTTAGTTGTATTATACTTTTTTATCATTTGCTCGATTTCAGTATAATGAGAGGCAACATAAACAAGTTCGTCATAATCCCACATATATCGAATAAACAATGTCGGTTCTGTTATATTATAAAAAAAACGTTTTATTCTTCTGTCGTATTTTTCTTGAACATTTTTAATCTGAGATTTTAATGGTTTATAATCCACAAAGTCATGGACGAATCCAACACCATAAATTAAATTTTTATAGATATGCAACGCATTTTTTTTCTGGTACAGAGAATTGTAGTCTAAATAGTTTTTAAAATTGTTAAAAAAAGAATATTCTATTGCTTTCCATCGTGTTCTTACCCAATCAAAGGGCATAGAGGTATCACGTAAGCCAAGTTGCTCTAATTCTATGCCGACGTAGCAGCAATGACCTAATGATATGTAGTGCTCAAATGTACCACAATTTCTCAAATATTGAATTTTATCTGACAATACTTTTCACTCCCAAAATGGTTAATTTTATTGATTGTGATGTAGATATAGAGTTATTCTTACGGTGTATAATATTACATTAAGAAAAATACTTTGTCAATATTGGAGAAGTTTTTCGGTTGATTCAATATGAAAAGATGCTCCTTATTTTTCTTCTCCTGCGCCTCGCTTCATCTGTCACCGACAGCGCTCGGCTCCGTCACCTGGTCCCTCACATTGCTTCGGGACAGACAAGAAGCCGTGGGGCGCGAATCCCGTCTGAAAATTTCAGCAGAAAAAACAAAATCCTCCGATACCGTAAGGTATCAGAGGATTTTTGGTCCGAGTGACTGGATTCGAACCCACGACCTCTTGGTCCCGAACGACAGCGCGAAGTGTTGCTGTCGCAACACTTTGAGCCGACCTATATGCTTGAACACACTTGGTGTTTTTTTATTCTCTTTTTTTGCCAAGTTGTTGACATTTTTTATTGTATTATTTCAATTCGGTTACTTTGAATTTTGGTACAGCAATTTTATCTTCAAAGGAACCTACTACTTTACAGTTATGTTCATCTTGATACTTGTCTTTGTACTTCATGTCGAAAACAATTTGATGTGTATTACTTGTTATTTGCGGATTGTTAAATTGCATCTCCCACACTTTATTGTTTAAAAGATTATCAATAGAAATGACATCATCATCTCTCCATAATGCATTTCCCGTCTCATCAATAATCGCAAATCCATAGGCATAGATATTTTCCGCAATGTTTTCTGTTATATTTACTATATGAATCTTTAATTTGCTTGTGTGTCCATTGGATGATATGTGTTTTACTTCAAAACGCGGGGCGTTCTTATCTTTTTCCATTTGCTCTAATGTTTTTGTGTGAGTATCATTTGCTTCTTGTATCTTGTGATTTTGCCAAAGAGCTAATCCACTAAATATTACAGTTCCAACAAATCCAAGTACACTTCCATAGTACGCAAGCGCATCTTTTGCTTCCCAATCTACTCTAAAAAAATCGCAACAAGCAGGAATTGAAAAGAGCCAATTAATTATTAAAGGAATACCAATAGTAACAAATAGTATAGCTAAAATGCATCCTACAATCACAAAAATATGCTTTTTAATATAGTCATAAAACTTTTTCATATATTTTTTCTCCACGAAATGGGATATTACAACCCCATTTCTTTTACTCTCCTGTAAAATGTATTCGGCTTCAAGCCGACCTCTTTCATTGCGGCGGTTGCGGTAATTTCACCGTTGCGCCATTTTTTGCAAACGGCTTTGAAAAGTTTTTCATCAACGTCAACAGGTTTACGACCTTTGTATTTGCCGTCATTCTTTGCTATCTCAATGCCCTCACGTTGACGTTCTAAAATGTTCTCGCGTTCAAGTTCTGCAAGTGCACCAAAAACGGTCAACATAAATCGTCCTTGCGGTGTTGTTGTGTCAATGCTTTCTTTCAGGCTGACAAACTCAACGCCCTTTTCGGTCAGTTCAGAAACAATAGAAAGTAAATCGCGTGTATTTCTTGCAATTCGTGAAATGCTTTCAACTATCACAATATCCTCTGTTCTGACAAAGGACATCATTTCCTTAAAAGCGGCTCGGTCTGTGTTTTTTCCGCTTGCCTTGCCAATGAATAATTTTTCTGCGCCCTGTTCTTGCATCATCTTTAACTGACGAGCTTCGTTTTGCTCAATAGTAGAGCATCTTATATAACCAACCTTCATATCATAATTGCTCCTTTGCTTTACTGTGTCTTAATTGTAACACAAAACACAAAGTATGTCAATAGGGTATATGAAATATTCTGAAATATTGCAAAATTATTTTACAACTTATATGACACACAAATTCTGTCTATTTTACTTTGTCATTGGGGTATACCCTATTGAAACACCAAGAGAGCAAAAGAATAGCGCGAAGATTGTACCCCCGCGCCGTTAATTATGCTTTATTTTTTGTTCAAGGTTGTCGGGAAGAAAACACTACTACCTTGAATCTTCAAAGTGTTTGGTGTTGAATCTGTATCTACTTCAAAACTTTTAACCGTATCTCCATAAGTAATTACTAACACACCGTCAGACACTTCCCACGTTCCACTATTTTTTGTTTCAAATCCCGTTTCGTTACTGCGTACAACAAACTGCATTGCACCGCCTTTGTAGATGCTCAATGTGGTTGTTGCATTATGCCCTGCTGCAAGGCACATATCGCTGTCACCGTTTGCGTGATATGTGTTTGAGTCATACACGAAATCACCAACCCAATCACCAATTACAGTTTCTTCAACGTTACTGCCACAAGCGGCAAGAGACAAACACATAACCGCCACTAAGAGCAGCGCAAGTATTTTCTTCATTAATTTATTCCTCCGTTGTTTATGTATTTTTCTGTGATAAATTTTGCACCGCAATTCTGATGCTCTGCGGTACACCTTCCATTTTTACATATTTTGCAACTGTTGAGCCGCTACGCCCGATTTCACGCCCCACGGCGGCATAATTGCCGTATTTAGCATAAAGGCGGTGCATCTCAACAATTTCTTCGGGTGTTACACGTTTAGCCATATTATTACTTATCAGCAATCTGATTTTCTAAATCGGGATTCCAATCTTTTGCTTGGTCTGTGGACAAAATAGGACGTTTGAATGCTTCTGCAATTGCCTCTTCAATAAATTTACGTTCAGTTATAAACTTGTCTTCTGAAACGCCTGCTTTTTTCAAAATTTCGTTTTGCTTTTTCAAAGTTCCTCTAAATGTTTTGGGGACAATAAAAATACCTTTGTCTGTGTCGATGATAATTCTCATAATTATCTACCTCCGAAAAATAAAAATGTACGGAACTGTCAATTTTAGACAAAATCCGTACAACTATTATATATATATATATATTGTCAAGGATTTACACGAAAATAATTAAAATTTTTTCAAAACAAATAATTTTCAATAAAAACAGGAAAATTCAGGCAGTTTTACATTGTTTTTGTCCGTTTTTATCAGTTTTTGCTTGTTTTTAAGCATATTTTATTAAAACAAACAAAAATCAAGAGAAACAGACGAAAACGGTGACGATTGAATAAAATCACTCTTGGTCGCGGAGCGTACCACATAAACACAATAAATGGAACTTGAAACTATAAGTTCCCGAAATATACCCCCGCCCTCATAGCTGATTATAAGCTGACCGTCAGGCGGTCTTTTTTGATTTTTTCAAAAAATTTTGTTATAATATATATGTAAGTTAAAGAAAAACTTATATAAATTTTTACGAAAGGAGTTAGTTTTATGGCAAACAGAGAAAGTATGTTTAATTACTTTATAAGTGGTTTTGAAAAAGAAATGTAGGCAAATTTGCGTTTGATGTTTACTCAAATGTGTATGTAGGAAGAATATCAAAAAAGACGCGAAAGAGAACAGCTAAAAAAAGAAATAAAAGCAGAGCTGCTTTCCGAAATTAAAGTAACGGCAGACATTTCAGAAGTAATCCAAGAGATTGAAGAACTGCACAAGGCTATTGAAAGCCTCGGCAAATAAAAACATAAATTATAAGAGAAAAAGGAGATAAAATTATGTGTTATACTTTTCCGAATTAGCGAACAATTAAAATCAACCGAGAAGCGGCAAAGCGTGATTTTCTCGGTATAAAAAATGAAAATTGGCAAGCAGCAGCTCGCGATTTAGGCGCGCACTCTCTGATGTTTTATTTATATCTTGCATCAAATGCAGACGGCTATAATATTGCGCTTTCACCTGTCGCGGTACGACAAGCAATAGGTATGCCAAGGTCAACGTATCACGACCAATTTCATCGGCTTGTCGATAAAGGGTATTTAATACCCGTAAGCGGAAACACCTTTGAATTTTATGAAGTGCCGAAAGCCGCCACGCAAACAAAAAATGAAGTGTCGGAAGACGGATTTAATTTTGAAGCAGCTCCGAGCTACGACATACAAATGTTATTTGACGGACAAGATGTACTGTCAGAGGATATACAAATAAATAACATAGTAAATACACCAAATAATAACGGAATAAATAATGGACTTGATGAAAGTAAAGAAAAAATCCAAAAGCCGCAAATAAAAGAAATAGTAATTCAACGACCAAAGATAGAGAGAAAGAAAAGCCTCTCACCAAAAGAAAAAATAAAAGAAGCGGAGTTTATTTTCTAATGGCAAACTACGCGGAAAATATGTATAATTGGTTAAAGAAAAAAGGTCTTGCGGCAAAGTATGAATATGCGGGTATATACTGCATAAAGATAGATTAGAATATAGTTTACATAGGAAAAAGCGCAAATATGTTGCGGCGTGTAGCGTAGCACTATGTAGGCATACAAAAAGAAACAGAAAAGAAATATTATATTTTAGCAGAGGCAAAGCGCAAAGGACACAATATAAACTTTGATGTTTTGTATTATGCCAAGAGCCGCAACTATGCTGATAAACTTGCAGAAATAGGAGAAAAAGAGGGAGAGTATATCCGTAAATATAACCCTATACTCAATACACAAATTCCAAAAGAAGAAAATTGGTCGCATTATGACGTGCGGGAAATTGATATTGAAAAAATAATTGAATAGTTATAAAAAAAAGAGCGAGAGGCGTGTTTGTCTCTCGCTTTCTCTTTTACCTTTGTACGGAACGTAATACACCGTCAAGACCGTTTCGGCATTTTATTTCTTTCGCTATTGGAGCTTAATTTTGCAAGGGGTGAAAAATTGTCAAAGTCTTTTGTTATTTCGGCATCAAATATGGCACAGTAATGTTTTGTCATATCAAGCGTTGTGTGTCCCAAGAGCTTTTGGAGCATAAGAGCATTACCGCCGCAATCAACTAAATACTTTTTTGCAAACGTGTGACGGAATAAATGTGTACTTGTCTTTTCCACACCTCGGTTACGGTTGTATTTTACAATACTGCATCTGAATCCGCTTTCCGTCAGTTGTTCTCCGTTTTCACTTGGGAATAAGTAATCATCTTGTTTGCCGCCGCGGATTTTCATATATTCAAAAAGCACGGCTGACATTTGCGAACATAACGGAATAACAAGTGCTTTTCTGTTTTTTGTGTGTCTTGCATGGATAACACCGTTTTCCATATCCACATCACGGTTTTGTATATTGCGGATTGTAGCAGCGCGGCTACCGCTATTTATAAGAAAATTTACAACTACCCATGTGCGGTATTCGGCAAAGGTGCATTTTTTCATATTCGGCTTTTGGAGTAATATTTTAAGTTCTTCATCGGTGTAAGTTTCTTTGATTGTGTCTTCACCCTTGTACTTTTTCATATTAAGACTTGTTAAGCCCTCTGCATTACACCAAGACAAAAAGGCTTTCAGCGTGATTGAATAACTCTTTATTGAGTTCGGCGCAAGTCCGCTGTCTTGCATTGATATTATCATCTGTTTTAAGTCTGAGGCGGTCATTTCTGCTATCTCTTGGTTAATATCAAGATGCTTTGATATCGCGTGAAAATGCTGCTTGTATGTTTCAATCGTTCTTGGTTTTACGCCGTCAGCGCGCTTGGTTAGCAAAAACAGCTCAAAGACCTCTGCGGCTGTTTCCGTTGATTTCATACGGATTGTAAGGTTTTTTCTCATAATTTTCAGTCCTCTTGGTTCTTAATTTTTTTATAAAAAACCAAGCGCGTTCAAGACATATAAAAAGATGCCTGAAACCTTGTAGTTTCAAGCATCTCGCTGAAAGTGGTCGGAGTGACGGGATTCGAACCCACTCAACCAAGAAAAATATAGGCGCAACACTTGCTTGGAGCGCTGCGTGTCGCTTCTTATTTTTCTTCTCCTCCGCCTCGCTTTATCTGTCACCGACAACGCTCGGCTCCGTCACCCGGTCCCTCACATTGCTTCGGGACAGGCAAGAGGCCGTGGGGCACGAATCCC
>JAZNAI010000029.1:0-3625 GCA_045586465.1 Acutalibacteraceae bacterium
GGTCCCCGTGCAGACGGCACCATAACCGAAGAGGAAACAGAGGTTCTTCTTACAATGGGTAAGTGGCTGAGTGTAAACGGCGAAGGTATTTACGGAACAACCTTCTGGAAAAAATTCGGTGAGGGCAAGGTTAATGCAAAGGACGGCTTCTTCCAGGACGGTGATGAAAAGCAGTTTACCAATGAGGATTTCAGATTTACCTACAAAAACGGATATCTCTACGTTTTCCAGATGCGTCCCTCAAAAAATATAAAAATCAGAACTCTGAAAAAGCAGGGAAAGCACGATTATTTTATTGAAGGCATTTCACTTCTCGGAAGTGATGAAAAGATAGATTTTACAAGAAACGATGAATATCTTGAGATTAATCTTAAAGGCGAAGTTGAAAATGATTTGCCCCTTTGCTTTAAGATGGAAATAGGATGATAGAATTATGGCAAAAATACTGGGATATATACTTTCCTCGTACGGTGGGCTTGTAGGTACCTGTGAGCATATTAAGCTTAATATTTATTCCCGCAGGGGACTTAAAATGCAGGAGAAAACCGTAAAAAGACTTATGCGGTGGAACAAGTCAACTGTTTACGGAAAACTGCATAATTTCAAGGACGTAAAGTCAATTGAGGATTATCAGAGAATTGTTCCGCTTTCTACCTATGCCGATTACGATGAATACGTATGGCGTATGGCTGAGGGTGAAAGAGGACTTATTACAAATCTTCCCGTAAGGCGCTTTACCGAAAGCTCGGGCAGCACGGGAAAATCAAAGCTTGTGCCTTTATCCTTCTGGGCAGAGTGGGTAGCACAGTGCTTCGGCTTTTCTGCTCCCATAGGCTGTGCCGTGAAGTGGTTTATAAGAAAGGGCAGACCTCTTCCGCCTCAGAAGGGGCTTCTTACTGCGGAAACCTCGTGGCGTAAGGTAAAGGGCGGAACAATAAGCTGTCTTTCCTCAATTCCGCTTCTCAATATCCGTCCTCTTGTTCCGATATTTGCAACCTCTCCAAAGGAAGTGCTTTTCCCTGACGGATCGGATATGGATATGCATTATCTCAAGCTGAGGTTTGCTCTCATTAACAAAAAAACAAGCTATCTCGGTACGATATTTATTACAACGCTTGAGTCAATGTTTTTCTATATGGAGGAAAACTGGGAGATGCTCTGCGATGATATCGAAAAGGGTATTATCAATGAAAGTGTAAATGTCCCCGGGCATATAAGAAAAAAATTAGAGAGAAAATTAAGACCTATGCCCAAGCGTGCTGAAGAGCTTCGCCGTGAGTTCAGAAAGGGCTTCGATGAATCTCCCATTGTTCCGAGAATTCTTCCGAGAGTTGAATGGCTTTACGGTATGGGCACGGGAGCACTGTCTCTTTATGCAAAGAAGCTTCGCAGATATATAGGCGAGGATATGCCCATTCACTATCTCGGCTATACCGCAACAGAAGCCTTTATGGCAGTGCCCATAGAGCTTAATTCCTTCGAATACGTTATGCTTCCTCAGAACGGCTTTTATGAATTCCGTCCCGTGGAGCAGGAGGGCTATGACAAGCTTCTTACTATCAAGGACCTTGAACCCGGCAAGGAATACGAGCTGATTCTCACCAATATGAGTGGCTTCTACCGCTACAGAATTGAAGATGTTGTAAAGTGCACCGGCTACTATCATCAGGTGCCCAAAATCACATTCTGCTACCGTCTTAATCAGATAGCTAACATCAGCGGTGAAAAGATAAGTCAGATGGCTTTTGACGAGATGGTTGAAAATCTCTCCGAGGAAATGGATGATTTATACATAGGCTACAGTATTTATCCTGACCGTTCAACCTCTCCCGGACACTACGTGCTCCTTATTGAGCCTGCCTTCCCCGTCTCGGAGGAGAAAAAGGCACGCTATAACGAAGCCTTCGAAAGGATGCTCTGCAAGGGTAATGTTTCTGTCGAGCCTCTCATAAAGAGCGGTGCGCTCGGTCATCCCGAGGTAAAATTCCTCCGTCACGGTACTTATGATGATTACAGAGAGGTTCTTCGCAAGCGCGGTGCGAACCTGAATCAGGTAAAGCCTATAAAGGTAATAGATAACGAAGAGAAGAGAGATTTCTTCTTCTCGCACATAGAAGATTAACGGTGAAATTATATGGAATATAACGAATATCTCCGCTGTAAGGGGATAACCTCCGAAAAGGTGATTTCCGAGCTTACTGCTTACAGAAATTCTCATCCCGTCACGATGAAGCGCCGACTGCCCACGGAAATGTACGATAAGGTAAATCTTATGTGCAGAAATTATATGGACCGTCTTGCACGCTTTGAAATGGACTATGATTTTATTGTGGATGCCGAAGCCTTTAAGACTGTTGCCGTGTGCTGTCTCGAGACCGTGACAATTCTTCGTTCTCAGGTAATAAATCACCCCATAGCGCCCTATTGGAGGGTTTCGGATTACGGGATTTCCGATTTTGTTGACATCCGTGAGGTCAGCGATATCGAAAAGGCAAAGGAAGAGTTCTTCTCCCGTGAAATACCCCTTAAAAGCAACGTGCAGATGAACATAGGTCTTTATTATTATGAAGGCAGAAGCTACGTCCTTTTTATCTGGAATCATATGTGCTTTGACGGCGGCGGTTTTAAGATGTTCTGGAGTGATTTCTGTAGGAATTACACGGATTTTGTGCTTCACGGAATTTCACCCGTTAATTTTTCCGTCGGCTCACGTGAGTACACCGAGGTGTATGCTGATTTTGATAAAAAGACGGCAAAAAAGGCTAAAATGCAGCTTGCAAATGTTTCTCCCCGGACAAAGGTTACGTTTCCCTTTACCCCCGTAAACGGCAAGGAAAGGGTGATTATTGTATCCCGAAGAATCCCTGAGGATTATTTCTCCCGAGCCTGCCTTTATGCTAAATCCGTCGGAGCTACGGTGACGGATTTGCTTCTCGCCTGTTATATTGATGCTCTCGGCAAAATTGCAAAGCTCAAGTCGTCCGATAGCCTCAGCGTTGCCTGTGCTATGGATTTAAGACGGCACATAAAGGACCTCAGCCGTATAGGCTATACAAATCACGTGTCGTTTATGCATTGTGCAATTGAGCGGAAGGGAAGTGACCTTTCTGAAACACTGCTTCTTGTCCGTAATAAGACCAAAGAGCTTAAAAATGACGAGTTTATGGGGCTTCACGGCTTGCCGCTATTAAACTTTGCATATAAGAATATGTTCTATTTTCAGGCGGAGTCGGTTGTAAAGCTTTTTTACAATAACCCTCAGATGTCTGTCAGCAACGTAGGGCTAATTGAGCCCTCCCTGTTTCCCTTAGGGGAGAACGGACCCTTTGATGCATTCGTGGCCGGTGCTGCAAAAAACAAGCCCTGTGCGGTTATGACCGCCCTTACAATCGGCGGTGCCCTTTCTGCTTCAATATGCCTTCGGGGCAACGAAGAGGACAAGGCTATTCTCGAACGCTTCTTCACCGAATTCGAAAATAACCTGAAATCCTTTTAAATATGTAATTAATACATATATATAAATACATATATAAAAACTAAATCCCCTGTATCGTGAGATACAAGGGATTTTTTGTTGTGCTGTTTTCTTATGAGAGGAAAGCCTGTTCGGCACCCAATTCAACGG
>JAZNAI010000030.1:0-6442 GCA_045586465.1 Acutalibacteraceae bacterium
GCCTTTGTCAGCTCATCGCTTTTATTCCTATACCACTCTACATCCTCTTTACTCATACAGCCGTAGTTACCCTTGCCGTCATAATCTCCCGAATCAAGCACCCAGAGGTTAAATTCAACTGTCTTTTCATCGGATGACATAACAGGAACATTGTATGTGCCGTTCTTAAAGGGCTTCTCTCCCCCGTCATTTTCCACGTGAGAAGAGAACTTACTGTAATAAAGCATAAGCTCCTCACGGGAAAGAGCACCAACCTCGGAATCGTGATTACCGAAGGTAACGGCAGAGGCAATTCCCAATTCCTCAAAGATTGCCATAAATCTGTCTATATAAGACTTTGTTTTCCCGGCATAGTCATAATTATGGACGTTATCGCCCCTAATCACCGCAATGTCGGGCTTTTCTCTTTTGCAGGCTTCTTTTATAGCCACAGAGATGCATCTATATTATCGTGGGACAGATGCGTGTCCGTAATGTGCATTATTTTAAGCTTGCCGTTTTCACCGAATTTAATCATAATATTCTCCGTAAAATAACCGCACTAAACCTCGTTTAATGCGGCTTTTTTAATTAAAACTTGATTTTTTTGAGGTTATCCATTGAAGATTTGTCTTCACCGTTTTCAATTCTCTTGATGAAGTTATAAATCTGCTCATTGACGGGAGTGGGTACGCCGTATTCCTTGCCCTGCTTTACTATATAGCCGTTGAAAATATCAATCTCGGTCTTCTCGCCTCTGTCAAGGGATTGAAGTGTTGAAGGACGTACATCACCGAACTTTTTACCTACAACTGTTACAACTGCCTTGCATATTGACTTGAACCAGTCTGCCTCTGAAAGGAGAAGAAGGTTGTAATTAAGAACCGTTGCATAGGGGGGAACCTTAAGTCCCATTTTCTTTGAAACATAGGTTGCTTCTCTTGCGATTTCAAGGAAAATTGACTTGGCTTCGTCAGCAGAAAGCATAACACCCACACATTCACCCGTAAGGGCTGCAATAGAGTTTATGCAGGAATTGATAATAAGCTTTGAGTAAAGCTGAGCATCAATATTGTCAACAACCTTTGTGGGAAGAAGAGCCTTGTAAACCTCACCGAGCTCTGTAATCTTACTGTCGATTTTACCGTTTACACGGCCGATTTTTAATTCACCGCCGGAGGTTACATTTACGTCACCGTTCGGAAGCATTGTGGCACCGAAGCCTATCATACAGCCTGCAGCCTTGTCAGTACCTACAACATCTGAAAGAATCTTTGTGCAGATACCGTTCTGCATTGACATGAATATACCGTCTTCCTTTACGTGGGGAAGCATTTTTTCCGCAACGGAAGCCAGAGCAAAATACTTTGTTGCAATAATACATATATCATAGGTTTCAGTAAGCTCGTCAATGCTTTCATAAACCGTAAATTTCTGTGTGTGGTTTCCGAGAGCACCCGTAAGAGTGATACCCTCTTTTCTGATTTTCTCTGCTCTTTCGTGATTTGCCTCTACAATTTCGATATCGTAGCCCTTTTCCCTGAGCATTGTAGCGGTGGTACCGCCTATGGAACCTGCGCCTACAAGTATAATCTTCATAGCAATTCTCCTCCGGAATATATTACTAATATAATAAAATAAAACAGAAGGCAAGTCAAGAATTTTGCAGATTTTCCCACATTCACTTAAAATTTGTATTATTGATTATATCTTTAACTTATGGTAAAATATAAAAAAAGCTGAAAGAGGGAAAAAATATGATAAAAGGATTCTCAGGCAAGTCCCCCGTAATTGATGAAAGCGTTTTTGTTGCAGAAAATGCCGCAATAATCGGAGATGTCACAATCGGCAAAGGCAGCTCCGTATGGTACAGCGCAGTTTTAAGAGCCGATATGTGTCCCATTACCATCGGTGAAAATTCAAATATTCAGGACAATGCAACAGTACACGTGGGAATGAAGGACGCCACGGTTATCGGAAACGGTGTTACGGTAGGTCACAATGCACTTGTTCACGGTGCCACAATCGGCAACAACGCACTTATCGGTATGGGAAGCGTTGTGCTTGACGGTGCCGTAATCGGTGAAAATTCAATTGTTGCGGCAGGTGCTGTTGTTACGGCAAAGACAGTAGTTCCCCCCAACTCCCTTGTTGCAGGTGTTCCCGCAACGGTTGTAAAGGAGCTCTCCCCTCAGCAGATTATGGGAAACAAAATGAATGCAATAGGATACACAACCCTTGCAAAGAAGTTTATTTCGGAAGAATAAGAAAAAAATCTTACATTATTAAAAAGTCAGGTGCAGACTTACGGCAAAAAGTAAGTCTGCACCCTTTTGTTATTTGTTAAGATATAAATATGCTTTGAGGATTGCGGTCTGGGTTTTTCCGTCAGGAATTTCACCCTTCATAATGAGGTCCACAAGTTCTTCGATATGCATTGCTTCAACAAAAACAAATTCATCATCGTCAAGCTTCTGTTCACCCTTTGTAAGTCCTGTTGCCAGGTACATATGGATTACCTCATCAGAATAAGCGCAGGTGGGGTAAAACTCTCCGAGGTATACCATTTTTTCTGCACTAAAGCCTGTTTCCTCCTTTAATTCACGAAGGGCTGCCTGCAAATGGGGCTCCTCCTTGGAATCAAGCTTTCCTGCAGGAATTTCAATGAGAATTTTCCCGAAGGGATAGCGGAATTGCTTTTCTATAATAACGTTTCCGTCATTGTCAACGGGCACAACACAGGCGGCGCCCACGTGCTTTATATATTCTCTTGTTGACGTATTTCCGCCCGGAAGCTCAATTTCATCACTGTAAACGTCAAGAAGTCTGCCCTTGAAAACATTAGTTGAAGTTAGCTGTTTTTCAAAAAGATTGTCCATTATTTTTTCCTCTTTATTAAATGAGCGGCAACAGCGGCACCCGTACCGATAACGGCAGCGGCACCTGCACCGATGAGAAGCTTGATTTTTGTTTCCTCGCACTCGTCCGCATCCCAGAGATGTGCGGCTCTGCTTACAAGGTTATCTCCGCAGAGATCCCAATAGGTAAGATTATATGTTTTGAAGTTTTCGGGATCATTTTCATCAAATTCAAATACCCTTACACCTCTTAAGTGATTTCCGTAGCAGCGGAAGGATGCACAGGAGGTCTGAATAACTCTTATACCGTCGTGCTCACCTATAAAGTTATTTGTATGGTCGTGGGCATATACAACAGCCTTTACGTCGCCCATTTCCTGAAGAGCCTCAAGCTGACCGTAATTCTCGTGAAGCACGCACATCTGCTCTCCAAGATGTCCGTGTGCCTTTTCGGGGTCAAGCTTTACGTATTTTTTAAGCTCACCGTTTTCATAGAAGGGGACTGCAAGAGGATCGTCCTTGTCACACTCAATCTGTAACGATGCACTTTCGGGCATAGGAATATGCTGGAACATAAGAGAAGGAAGAGGCACTCCTCCGTTTTCCTCTCTGAGCTTCGCACTTGTCTTCTTATACCATTCGATAGTCTCGGGAAGCACAGCTTCATAGCATTTCATTGTTTCCTTGTTCTGCCCTGCACAGTCAAGCATCCAGAAATTAAAAAGCTTTCTTTCTCCGACAGAGGAATATAAGGGAAGATTAAAGGTATCAACATCAACTGTTTTGTCGGGATTGTCAAGTCCTATACACATTGAATATGAGCGGTAAATATCTGCCTGCTCTTCCTTGGTCATCATATTTACGTCATCGTGATTGCCGTAAATCATCGTAAAGGGAATTTTTCGCTCTTCAAGGGGCTTACAGATATGACCGATGGCGGTTACCATTCTTTCATATTCCTTTTCCTTGGTATGAACAACCACTTTTGAACCGAAGCGTGCATCCTTAAGGTGATTTCCGAGAATATTATCCCCTGCAAAAACAACAAGGTCGGGCTTTACGGTGTCGTAAGCCTTATTGAGCATTCTTACCATTGTGTGTCTTACGAAGTGCAAATCCTGAGGGTCTGCCACCTGCATCAGCACAAATTTTCCGTTTTTATTGAATTTAAGAGTTCCTTGCATTGTTCTGTGCCTCCATACAGCAGTCTACTACCAATATTGATGCGAGAGCCATAAGCTCATCCCTCGGGTCGGCAATATTTATTGCATAGGTATCTCCCCAGGTGAACCATTCCTTAGAAAGATGGGCAATTTCATCTCCGTTTCTCAGAACCTCATATTCGTGGGCAAAGAAATCGCCCTTTATGGTGATATCCCAGGCGGGAATTGTATAAACGTGCTTGAGAAGTGTGAAATTTTTCACTATTTCTACGGTTTCTCCTCCCAGCAGAGATATCTCATACTTGGGAAGGAAGGTAAGAAGCCTCTGTCTTATAAAAATAACCTCTTGACCGTTAGTATCCGTTATGTGAAGCTTTTTGCCGAGAGTAAAAATCTCACCCTCTGCGGTGTATTTTATCTCTCCTCTTTCGTCATAGACGTTGAATTTATCCTTGAAGGAAAATACCTTCTGTTTGATGTAAAGCTTCATTTAATCTCCCCCTTTTTTCTTTTTTCCGCATCAGCCGATGAAATCAGTTCTCTTGCGGCCTCTAAATGAATATCTGAAATTTCGTTTCCGTTGGTCATTCTTGCAAGCTCACGGGGTCTTTCCTCTTCGGAAAGCTCCTTTATGCTCGTGTAGGTTTTGCCGCCGTGCACTTCCTTATAAAGGAATTTGTGACTGTCGGCAAAGGCGGCTAACTGCGGAAGATGCGTTATACAGAGAATCTGCGAGCTGTCCGACACCTGAGAGAGCTTTATTGCTATTCTCTTTGCGGCAGAACCGCTGACACCCGTATCAATTTCATCAAATATAAGCGTATCAACTCCCCCTGCCTTATGAAGGACGTTTTTGAGGGCGAGCATTATACGGGAAAGCTCACCGCCCGAGGCTACCTTCCCGAGAGGCTTCGGCTCTTCACCGGGATTTGCGGAAATGAGAAATTCCACGCTGTCCTTTCCCTTTTCGCAGAGCTCACACTCGGCTATATTTACTACGAAACGGCAGGACGGCATATCAAGAAACTGAAGCTCATTCTGTACAGCCTCTGAAATTTTCTTTCCGTAATCCTCTCTTTTACGGGAAAGAATATCCGCCTTTTCGTAGCAGTATTCGAGAGTTTCTGCATATTCAACCTGTAAATCCTCAAGTCTTTCCGAAGAGGATTCAATTGCCTGTAATTCTTCCCTTGCCTTTTCGAGGAAGCCGAGCATCTCCTCTTCCGTGGCACCGTATTTTTTTGAAAGCTTATATATTACGTCAAGTCTTTCCTCAATAGAGTCAATGTCGGCATCCATACTGTCAAGCTGTCTTAATACGTCGTCAATAGCACCTGCACAGTCTTCAATGTATGAATTTGCTTCTCCGAGCTTATCAGTAAGGGTATCAAGTCCTTTAGCAAGAGCCGACACGGACGAAATGCGGGATATCGCTCCCCTGACAAGGGAATCCGCCCCCTCCGTATCCGAGTCACCGCAAAGCATCATCAGAGCATTCCGAAGGGCATCGGAAAGCTTTTTTGAGTTATTGAGAATATTCTTTTTCTTTGTAAGAGCTTCTTTTTCGCCTATTGTAATTTCTGCATTTTCAAGCTCATTTATCTGATAGGTAAGTAAATCCGTCTGACGCTCCTTATAGGCTTCGTCAAGGGATAATTTTTTAATCTCTGACTTTATCTCCTGAAGCTTACAGAAGGTTTCGTAATAAGCCGAAAGACATGGGTCGTTTCCGGCAAAGGCATCAAGAAAATCAATATGTCTTTCGCTGTCAAGAAGTGCCTGAGAATCCCTCTGACCGTGAATGTTTATGAGATTCATACCGATGCTTTTAAGCATTGATACGGTAACGGATGAGCCGTTTATATGGCAGGCGTTTTTGCCGTCACGGAACAGCCTTCTTTTAAGAAGAAGAGTTCCGTCCTCCTCAGAGGGCAGTCCGTTTTCAAGAAGACGCTTTTTTACATCCTCTGAAATATCCTCAAAAAATGCGGATACCTCTGCAAAATCCTCCCCCGTTCTTATAAGCTCACGGGAGGTTTTTTCACCCGTTACGGCATTAATAGAGTCAATAAGAATACTTTTACCTGCACCCGTTTCACCCGTAAGTATATTCAGCCCCCGTGAAAATTCTGCGGAGGCTTTTTCTATTATTGCAATATTTTCAATATTAAGAGATTTCAGCATAATTAAAATCCGAGTAATGAATCGAGCTTTCTTTTGATTTTAGCGGCAGCTTCTTCTGAATAACAGAGAACAAAAATCGTATCGTCACCTGCAAGCGTGCCTGCAACATTCTGAAGTCCCATAGAATCGAGAGCAGCGCAGGCTGCCTGAGCGGTACCCACGTGGCACTTGAGAACTACGGTGTTCATAGCAATGTCCGTGCAAAGAGCAGAGCCTATGAGAATTGACATATATTTTCCGCTGTTTTCTTCGGGACCC
>JAZNAI010000031.1:0-5067 GCA_045586465.1 Acutalibacteraceae bacterium
GCAAAGGATACCTATTGGGATACCTGCCTGTGGCTCCTTGCATTCTTAGTATTCGGCTACGCTCTCGCAAACCTCCTCAAGGCTGTTGTTCTTAAGTTCGCCTACGATATAGAGGGCGAAAAGAAGACAAAGATGTACGAAGAGCTCGCCGTAATGCGTGAAGAAAGACGTGCAGAAAACCTGAAGGCAGAATAATTCCGTAATCAGAGAAAACAAACAGCTAAAATCAGCATAAAGCATCAGGGTATCAGCCGAATCCGGTTGATACCCTGAATTTTTGTATTATTCTGTTATACTTTTGAAAAACTTTTTAACCTCGGGGATTTCTGCTGTTGCAATTTCCCAGACAAGTCTGAAATCCAGAGTTCCGTATCTGTGAGCACAGATGTTACGAAGCTGTTTGAAATTTCTCCAGTCTATCGCATCGGGATGCTGCGCCTTGAATTCATCGGTGAAATGTGTGGTAAGCTCGCCCATTGCAAGAAGCTGCATTGTTACTCCGTCCTGAATAAGCTCATCATTCATAAACTCTTCAATGGAATTTCCGCACTTTTTTAGATAGCGTTCAATACGCTCACAATGCGAAACCATATGCTCTGCTGCATTTATATCTTTACTGCTCATACACACACTTCCGTTCAAGGAGAATTCTTTCAATAAGGGATTTGTTTTTTTCCATATTAACGGGGTTATAGAGTGCATCTTTTGTGATTATATCCACATTTTTTCCCACACACTCTTCAATATCGGAATAAAAGCTGCAGAATTTAATACCCATTTTTCCCGAATATTCAACGTAAAAGTCGATATCGCTGTTTTCGTCAGCCTCGCCTCTTGCGTAAGAACCGAAAACATACACACGGTCAATATCATATTTTTTTGCAACCGGACTTATTCTGTCGGCTATTTCCTTTGTGGTATATACACTCATTTCAACACCCCCTGTAATATTTTTTCAGATTATTTTTTCTTGATTTTGTTGAGCTTTTTGTTGATGTCGAGGAGCTCCTCTTTGGTAAAGATGCCCTTTGCCATCATACATACACGCTTGATGGAGAAGCCCATAAGCATACCGATGGTGGTTTTATTAATCATACCCTTTGAGACCTTCATTCCTTCGGTATCAAAGCCTGCAACCTCCGCCTTGCCGCCCTGGGCCTTCTTTGCCTTCATCTTTTTAACAAGACCCAGCACGGTGCCGAGAAGCACTATCTTGCCCTTTGCGGTTGCCCATATGTCACCTAAGGGGTCGTTGATTGAAAGGTAGCCGTCGGGGGCATCAATTTCAAACCAGTTGATAACTGCGCCCTCTTCCTTAAGGATGTAGTCGGGATTGGGCTCACTGACCTTTCTGATAACAGCTTCATCGGAAAGCTCACCTGCAACGGCTCTGAGAGTCTGCTCACCCACGTTCTTTACGTTAAAGTAGAAGAAGGGATACTTGCCTTTCTTCTGTTTTCCCACACTTACACCGTTTGCGAAAAGCTCAACCTCGTCACAGTTTGAATATACGGTAACTCTCGTTTCGTCTTCAACTCTGTCAATATAACGCTTTGAGCAGATGTGCACCATCTTTTCGGGGTTGAGCCAGGCTTTATATGCATAGAAGGAGTCCTTCTTATACTTTCTGTCGAAGGTAACAAGACCCTTGTGGTTCATTCCGTCCTCTCCGCCCTCGCTTCTTGCATCTGCGGCGAAGTCGAACATATTCCATACGTGTGTAGCCCAGAGATAGGGACGCTCAATAATCTGCTTTATAAGCTCCTCGTGGTAGAAGGACTGATATTCCTCGGTGTAGTCACCCTGAGTGGGCTTGGAGGTGTGCCAGTTGAGAGCCTCACAGCCGTATTCGCTGATACCTATTGCACGGTTCGGGTACTTCTTGTGGAAATCGTCAAACCAGGGGCCGTTCATATCGGTGGTACCGCCGTACCAGCCGAAGTAGTGGTTGTAGGAAATAACATCGGGCATCTGAACGTATTCACTGTCAATCTCTGCCATTGTAACGGCAGCCACAACCGTAGGACGGGTTTTGTCCATCTTATGACACAGGTCATTGAGTATACGGTGGTTCTTGAGAAGGCTTTCGTCAGCAGAGCCGCCCATTGATATTTCGTTGGAAAGACCCCATACGAAAATTGAAGGATGGTTGTAGTTCTGAGTAACAAGCTCGGTCATCTGTGAAACGGTGTTATCAATACCGTTCTTCATATGCTTTGAAATGTAGGGAATTTCTGCCCAGAGCACAAGTCCCTTTTCGTCACAAAGGTCATAGAAAACCTGAGAATGCTGATAGTGTGCAAGACGGATGGTGGTAGCACCAACCTCAAGAATAAGGTCAATATCCTCCTTGTGATGCTCCGGAAGAAGAGCATTACCGATATCGGGGCGGTCCTGATGGCGTGATACACCTCGAAGAGGATAGCTTCTGCCGTTAAGGAAGAAGCCCTTTTCGGGGTCAATATTAAAGGTACGGCAGCCGAAACGGGCTGTTACTCTGTCCTTTTCTTCACCGTCGGAGAGAAGAACTGCCTCTGCGGTGTAAAGGTAGGGGTCGGAAATTCCGTCCCAGAGATGAACGGTATCAAATTCAAATTCAGCTTCGGGATTCTTGCCCTTTTCGGTCTTTTCGGCAATTTTGTTACCCTCGGCATCATAAATTGCAAATTTTACCTCGCCCTCACAGAAGGCTTCAACCTCAATTTCCCACTTATCCCCGTCCTTTTCGGGAGTTACCTTGATACCGGGTGTGCCGAAATAGTCAAGGTCAAAGTGCTCCTTATTTACGGTGATAAGGTTTACGTCTCTGTAAATACCGCCGTAGAAGGTGAAGTCTGCCATCTGGGGATATACAAAATCATTAGGAGTGTTATCTGCAGTTACGACAAGAAGGTTTTCGTCCTTTATGTCGGCGGAGTCGATTTTTACACGGAAGGTTGAATATCCGCCGTGGTGGGTGGTAAGCTTTTTACCGTTAAAGAAAACCTCTGCAGTTGAGTTTACTGCCTGAAATTCAATGTAAG
The DNA here is from genome assembly GCA_045586465.1 of Acutalibacteraceae bacterium. GTDB lineage: Bacteria > Bacillota > Clostridia > Oscillospirales > Acutalibacteraceae > RUG806. The sequence goes on from JAZNAI010000031.1 coordinate 3,024, forward strand.
CGATATCGTTTGCGGTGAGCTCCTCTTTTGTAAGGGTCTTTGCAAAATATCCCTTTGTGCGAAGGTAGTTATTGCCGCCGTCCTGACCGTCCTTGCCGTTCCAGGTAAAGGGAAGGTTGAGCTCTTCCCAGTCTGCGGGGAAGGAAGAGGGAATTTCCTTGGCTGAAAGCGAAAATGCCCAGCCATTATTGATGTTGGTAACCGTTCTCATATTATTCCTCCGTAACATTTTATTCCATTATATATTTTACTAAAAAGGATAATAAAAATCAAGAAATTTCTGAGAGGCACATTTTTCGGAAGGGACGGGGGCTTCGCCCGTTCAAATGTGCGGAAACCTTTGTAGGGGTCGGCGTCCCCGACGACCCGTGTGCAGGCAATAAATCTACAGAAGTTATGCCCCTTAGAGGTACGTTTTTATCTGCTACGGAAATTAATAGGGATATTGTCATTTTCATCAAAGCGGGATGTCGGGGACGCCATCCCCTACAAAAATTTTCGTTTCCGAAAATTTTTCTTCTGCACTCTGCGTTCTGCATTTTAATCAAAAATTTCTTCTATCAGCTTTTCCGTGTATGTGTTCATTTTCTCAAAATCCATTGCGGAAATATAGTATTTTTCGAGGCGGTCGTGGGTGGCTTTTGCCTTTATAAGGCATCCGACGGCACCCGATACCATCTCGTTTTCGGAGCGGTTATTAAAGGCAAGGCGGTTTTTGTGACGGGAGAGCTGCGAAGAATCGTAAAAGCGCATACAGTTGACGGTGAGAATGCCGTTTTCCGTATCCGAGGGCTTTCCTTTGACACGCTGAAGACTGAGATTAAGCGAGGGCAGTATCAGCGCCTCGGGAGAGGATGAGGGATTCATAAAATCATAACAGCAATAGCCCTCTATGCCCCGTTCGGCGGCACGAAGTGAAAGAAATTTAAGTATAACTGCGGCAGCACAGCCGAAATTATCATAAAGAACAACCCGTTTTTCCGAAAGTGCACCGAGGGTATCGGAAAAATCCCTTATTCCCGCAGGGGTCACGGCAGAAATAATCCGCTTTTTCATTTTCACGGGGGCATCGGAAACGGATAAAAGGAGCTTCTCCGAAAGCTTCTCGGAAAACTTGTGAAGGGCGGCAATTTTCATTGAGGGTATCACCACAGAGGCGGTGTCGTTACGGCAGGAAAGAGCCGCAAGGAGAAAATCAACACACTTTTTATGGTAAAAGGAATTTTCCTTGGCGGTCTCAATGATTTCATTTCTGTGCCCATCGAGACGGCTGTCGTCACGGAAAAGTCCCAGGTCTACGAATTTCTCGCATACACCGGGGTATTTAGGCTCTAAGGTATGGGGAGGAGTGCCGTCGGCAATACTGATTTTAAGGGACGGGATAATCACCGCATCAAGGCTTTCGGGGTCAGAGGAGCAGTAAATTCGCTCTGAGAACTGTCCCCTTCTGTCTGCGGCGGCGGCAATTCTCTTCATAAGAGTGGATTTTCCCGTGCCGGGTCCGCCCTTTATGATGTAAAGACGCCAGCCGTCCTCGGGAGAATAAAGCTCCGAAAAAAGAGAATAAAAGCCCTCGGGCGTATTTGCTCCGAGGAAGAATGAAACGTTATCGGTTGTGTTTGTCATAATATCACCCGTAGATATATTATGCACAAAACGGGGAAAGTGATACAGATTTGAGTGCAGAACGCAGAAGTATACAAAGTTTTATTCATAGCTTCGCTATGAGTGTTATTGCCCGAGAGCAGTTTTATTGAAAACTCCGTTTTCAGTTTTATTTTATTTGCCAAAAACTCGGTGCAACCGAATAACACTGTGCGAAGCACAATATCACTGCGAAGCAATATCACTTGCCGAAGGCAAATAAAACTGCCCCTGATATCCTAACGGATATCAGGGGCTTGTGCCGGCGACGACCTATCTTCCCGGGCGGCTGCCCGCCAAGTATTTTCGGCACGATTGAGCTTAACTACCGTGTTCGGGATGGGAACGGGTGGTACCTCAATGTTATAGACACCGACTGCTTCCAAAGGGTATCCCCCCA
>JAZNAI010000032.1:0-2029 GCA_045586465.1 Acutalibacteraceae bacterium
AAAAACATTACCGATAACGGCACCGCCCTCGTCAAGAACGGCATTAAGGCGGATTCCCTTTTCCTTTAAGTATTTAGCGGCATCAATGGCACCGCCGCCTGAAATTTCTTCGTTAACGGAGGAGAAAAGCCACACGTCCTCTTCGGGAGTAAAGCCCTCGGAGATTAATTCTTCAACAGCATCCCACTCGGCTGAAAGTGTGCTCTTGCAGTCCATAGCACCTCTGCCGTGAATACAGCCGTCCTCAATTGCACCCGAGAAGGGATCCCGTGTCCACTCTTTTTCGGCGGCAGGCACAACGTCCTGATGGCCCATAAGAAGGATAGCTCCCTTAGAGGGGTTACTTCCCTTCCACAAACGGAGAAGATTACCCTCGAAATCGTGCTTTTCGAGAGTGGAGAATATATTCGGATAATGCTTTTCCATTACCTTCTGTAATTCAATAAAGTCGCTGTAGTCCTCTCCCCTTGCCTTCGATACGGTGGATACCTTTATCATATCGGAAAGAACACGTGCATACTTGTCCTCTTCTTCCTTAGTCCAGGAGATTGCAGGCTTATTTGTGTTTTCCTTTGCCTTGACCTTTACTGCCCTTAAGGCACATACGGCAAGCACAAGTACAACAAGCACAACTATTGCAAGCAGTGCAAACAATACGTATTTCATTCGTTTTCACCTCTGAAATTATTTCCAGTTAATTATATAACAATAAATATGAGATTTCAACAGCATAAATTATAATTTATAATTGTATGGGCGGGGTTTCCCCGCCCGTTCAAAAGGGTTGTTATTTTTTGCAAACTGAAGTTACAAAATTTATGCAACGGGAGGGGGCGAATGAGTGTGCCGCTTCCGGTGGAAGATAAAGGCACACGAATGAGGTGAGAAAACAAGGAGTATTGCGAAGTGCTCCAAATAAGCAAGACGACTATGTTTCCGAGGGACCCCTCCCCTACGATGCACACGGCAAATTATACCGATAAACTATGATTTATTCGCCTTACAAACAATACAGGTATTTTCTCCGTTTTGAAGAAAATACCTGTTTATAAATTACTGCTGAGCGCCGAGCTTAAGAGCATCAAGATTGTAGCCGAGCATATCCTGATGACGGGCGGAGATTACCTTATTAAGAGCGGCTTCAAGGTTATCGGAGCCGATTTCGGGAACAGCGGAAATAACCTTACCCGTGATAATCATATTAGCAAGGGTTCTGAGATTCTTCTCATTTGCAAGACCGGATGCAGGGACATAATAAACCTCAACATCCGTTCTTTCAACCTTTCTGCCGATAAGAGTTGAGTCGACAAAAATCTTACCGCCGGGAACAACAGCGTTCTCGTACTTGTCAAGGGACGGAAGATTCATTGCAATAAGCACATCGGGCTTGTCAACTATAGGAGAGCCGATGGGTGTATCGCTTAAGATAACTGAGCAGTTAGCCGTACCGCCCCTCATTTCGGGACCGTAGGAAGGAAGCCAGCTTACCTGCTTGCCCTCAATAAGGCCCTTGTAGGCAAGGAATTTACCTGCAAAAAGGATACCCTGACCGCCGAAGCCTGCAAAAAGCATATTAACAGTAGCCATTATTCTGCCTCCTTTTCCGCTGTAATGTCCTTATATACACCTAAGGGATAATAAGGAATCATATTGTCCTCCAGCCACGTGAGAGCCTTTTCGGGAGACATACCCCAGTTTGTGGGGCAGGTGGAAAGAACCTCAACAAGAGAGAAGCCCTTGCCGTCTATCTGATTCTGAAAAGCCTTTTTAATAGCCTTCTTTGCGTTTCTTATGTTCTTTACGTTGTTGTCTGCAACTCTTTCAAGGTAAGCAGCTCCGTCAACATTCTGAAGCATTTCGCATACCTTTACGGGGAAGCCGACTGCGGAGGTGTCTCTGCCGTAGGGAGAGGTCTGAGTAACCTGACCGGGGAGAGTTGTGGGAGCCATCTGACCGCCTGTCATACCGTAAATTGCATTGTTTACGAAAATAACGGTGATATTTTCTCTTCTTGCTGCAGCGTGTACTG
>JAZNAI010000033.1:0-5890 GCA_045586465.1 Acutalibacteraceae bacterium
GTGGACTGTTTTCAGGCAAAAGCGGCGCAGAAGCTGTGCTTCAAGCCATGCGGAATTTATTCCGCCGTCCCTTGAAGCGCGCCATAGGAGAGATGACATTCACGTCGTCTCTTTTTTTTGTGGAATAACGCTTACAAAAGAAAAGAGAAGGCTCATTGATTGTGAGTCTTCTCCTTCATTATTATGATATTTAGTCCTGTGAAGCTATTGCCGGTGCAGGAGCGCTGTTATCGGCAAGCTCAGCATTTTATTCTGCCGCCAATGCGTCGGCACGCTGCTGAAGCTCTTCCATAATCCTTGCGTGCTTTTCATCTGTGTAATCCCAGAAGAAGATATAGGGAAGGCTCATAAGAAGATAACCCGCCATATCAAAGGCAAGACCTATAAGCATACACTTTACTCTGACATCGGGAATAAAGAGAACATCCCAGTCGGAGGTAAAGCCCACTCTGTAGAACATAAGAGGGATAATAAGGCTTATAAGTGCCGAAATGGGACCTGTAAACCATCCGACAACACCCTGATATGCCTCAAAGCGTTCACCTGAAATATACATCTGATAGTCGCTGATTCTGATATCCATATCCTCTGATGCAAGCTCAATTGCGGATTTCAGCGCATCACGAAGACAAATACCGATAAAGAGAACAAGACCGCAGAGCATAGGTGAGTCGCCGAGGAAAAGGAAAGCGAGAATAAATACACCGCTTGATGCAAACATTATAATCTGCTTGAAAACGTATAATGTTTTGAACTGGAAGCGTTTTCTTATCCAGGGGGCAAGGAATGCACCGGGGTTTCCGACAAATGCGATTGCATTTTCTGCAACGGCAAAGAAAAATCCTGTTTCTCTCCAGGTATAAATAAGCATTATCTGTCCGATTCCAATCATACCGTTTCCGAGGGAGTCAAGAAGAGCGGAAGCCTGCTTAATCCACAGATATTTGTTCTTCATAATACCGTCTATGCAGTCCCAGAAGGAATAGTACTTTTTCTTTGAAAGCGGGGGTGCCGGAATTCTCTCTTTAATTTTTCCGAGACCTGAATACATCATAAGAATACTGAGTCCCAGAGCTATTGGGATAATGTACTGGAAGGTGCCTCGGTCACGGATACCGTTTACGAAGAAAATGCCTGAAACTGTGGGGATAACCATAGTCATAATTGAACGAAGCAGGTGACTGAGCTTAACGGGCCAGCAGCGGATAAGCATTCTTTCATGACCGTTAGGGCTTATATTGTCAGCAATCTGCTGAGGGGAGCCGGTAAAACCAAACATACCGAAAAGCTGGAAAAGAACGTAGAGCTTCCATACTCTGTCAATAAGCGGTTCTTCGTAGAGCGGTAGCTCGCAGATAAGAATAACCATTATAATGCACTGTATAATATTGGAATAGGCAAAAATCTTATATCTGCCAAGCTTCGGAATGAGCTTTTTCTTGATGATTATACATCTGAAGCCGCCCCAGCCCGAAACAAAGAGATGAATGCCGAATATTTTGAATATGCTGTAAAGATTCAGTCCCTGCCATTTCGTGTTCATTGCTTCAACAAAGGAGGAGGGTAAGGGAAGCAGAGTAGACAAATCAAGAATCAGCATTGTGAGACCGACAGCTGCAACAGACAGATAAAGTGCGAAATACTTTTTTTCTGTCTTTTTCGGCAGGATTCCGAGGTTTGCGTCTATTCCCATATTGAGCATACTCCACAGATATCCGGAAACGAGGAAAAATGCATTTATTGCAGAAAAGGTAAGAATGGGAATTTCATAATAGTATGCGACAAGGTAACATCCGGTACCGAAAGAGAGCATTCCTAAAAGATGTTGGGCGGAATAGTTGCCGCCTACTGCCAGGAAAATTGATATGTATTCCTTGTAGGGCACATATTTGCCCTCTGCAGGGGTATTCCAATGTGTTTTGAATTCAGAAAACAGATTTCCCGCTTTTTGCATAAACGGTGTTTTGCTTGTGTTTTTACTCATTATTTACCCCTCCTTTGCAGCTTCATTATCAATGCGAAGCTTTTCTGCTTTCGCATCCTCGAGCGTCTTTCCGTATTCGGGAGTAATTGCAACATGGAAAAGGACCTTGAGAACATTCTTCGGAAGCCAGCTTTCGCCGAGCTCTATATTATCCTCATTTTCAGCTCCCATAAACATCTTCTGAAGACCTGAGCATGAGAAAAATGCATAGTCGTCAATGGATTTTACTGTTGACGGAATATACATTACGGGGCTGAGACTGCCGCAGTAGGTAAATGCATCAGCACCGATTTCTTCAAGTCCTTCGGGCAACCATACTGTCCACATATTGCCGCAGCCGAAAAATGTCATATTTCCTATGCTTTTAAGGCTTGACGGTAACGTCAGATGAACAAGGTCAGTGTTTTTGTAGAAGCAATAGCTTCCGAGTTTTTCTACTCCTTCGGGAACGACGTATGTATCTGCTGTATCTGCAATTTCCTCAGCAACCTTCCACTGACCGTTGAGTATCGGGTGAAGCACCAGTGTTTTCATATCTTTTGTGTAGAGAACACCGTCAACCGAGCAATAATATGGGTTTTCTTCGTCTACAAAAACGGCCTTCAGCTGTTTGCAGTAATAGAAAGACGATTCGGAAATGTACTGCACATCCTTGCCGATATGTATAAATTCAACGTACTCGTCGCTGACGACAGTAAAATCGCCTACAGAAACAACGGGTCTGTCTTTGTCAGGATTATCTCCCTTTTTATCTCTTACAAAATCGATATAAATCTCCTTTGTGTCAGAGTTTCCGTTGAAGCCGTAAAACTCCCAGCCGTCAAGGTCTTCATTATTTTCAATGCTTTCCGCTACCTTGTATTCAAAGGTGTCTCTTGCGATAGAGAAAAAAGTAAAGGAAAGTGAGAGGCCGATGAACACCACAAGCACGGTGATGAACAAAGCCTTTTTCCATATTGCCAAAATAACCCCTCCATATTTCAATAATTTTGGTTATTATACCATATAATATAGAGAATGTATATAATGTAAAAGTAAACAATCTGTAAAAATGCAGAAAAAAGGCAATGCACTAAAAAATGCATTGCCTTTTAATGTTATTCGGTCTGTTTTCTTTTTTCTATTGCTTCGCAAAGTGCCAATGGCTTGTTCTGATTATAGAAATGAGAAAGGTATGCGGCACATTGTTCACCCGATATGTTAAGAGAGTCCATAAACCAATGAAGAAGAATGTTTCTGAAGCCTCCGAGCGTGTAATAGAGGTGGCAGAGATATTCCGTGGTGTCCTCTCCGGGGAACAGATTGTTAATTTCGTGAGAAACCTTATCCTCGGTAAGAGAAATAATTCTTTTAATCAGCTTTTCACCGTGAGATGAGGTAAGGAACAATCTGTAGTAGTTTTTGTTTTTATCAAGGAACTGTATGCCGAAATTAATGGCTTCGGTAGGGTCAAGAATGATATTTTCGATTCCCATATTATCAAAAGCTTCATCAATTGACTCTACAATGTTAGAAAGTATTGCAGAGTAAAGATCGTATACGTCAAGGTAATGTGCATAAAAGGTACCGCGGGAAATATTTGCTCGTTCAACGATATCCGTAACGGTGATTTTTGCCATATCCTTTTCATTGAGAAGCTCGGCAAAAGCCTGTTTTATGAGATGTCGGGAGCGTGCGGCATTCTTGTGTGAAGATTTTTTGCCGGTTGCCATTCCTGCCCCTCCTTATTTTTTCTTGGAGTACTTTGTTTTATAAATGATACGCATAAGCGTACACTCAAGGGGATTTATGTACTTATCCTCTTTGCCGTAGGCTGATGCCGCAACAAAGGACTTGCAGCCCTTTTCCGCAACAAGCTTTACAGCATTAGCTTCTTCTTCTGAGGAACCTACGCATATTGCACCGTTATGCTTTATCATAACCGCATCACGGTATTTCATTTTCTTTACAGCCTTCTTTGCGGATTTGAGGCGGTTGTTTACGTCATATTCCGCATTTTTCATTGAAATGCCTACAATCTGAGCGAAGTCATCAAGGAAGGGTCTGATTGTGATGCCTGTTTTTGAAAGCTCGTAAGTGGCCTTTTCCTTTGAATGAACAATAGCGTTAACGTCACTTCTTTTTTTGTAGATTTCAGCGTGAAGCTCTGCAAAGGCAGGAACCTCAGCTTCCTTATCGAGAGGCTTACCGGTCTTGAGGTCGATCATAACAGCATCGCCACCCTCAACGGGAGTCATCTCAAATACACCGTAAAGCTTTTCTGAATTGTAAGCAGGGATTTCTTCCGTGCAGGTGTCCTGCTGAAGCGTGCTTGCTATGTATTCGCACAGTGATCCGAAGCATTCGATAGTTCTGCCCGTAAGCTCTCTGTATCTTTCAAGGAATATCTCCTTGCAGGCGATTTCAAGCTGATTTGCAACGTTGAAGGCATCCTCAAGGTCTGTACCCATACATACGGCACCGTGATGCTTCATAAGACCAGCCTTGGACTGTGAACGCTTAACTGCCTCTGTTACGCCTTCTCTGAGTGTGCCCGTGCCGGGAAGACCGTATGCTGCAAGAGGAACGTGTCTGCCTATAATTTCAGCACTTTCACCCTCAAGATGGTTTATGTCGTATCCTGAAAGACCTGCAAGGGAAGCCATTGCCTGATGAGTGTGAATAACGAAATTTACGTTGCTTCTCAGCTTATAGCAGGCTGCGTGCACACCCTTTTCGGACGAGGGCTTTACATCGCCCTCATAGGAAAGGTCTTCTATTTTTACAAGAACTATGTCATCGGGAGTAAGACTCTGATAGTCTCTGCCGCTGGGAGTGATAACGAATGTATTCTCGTCAATACGACAGCTTACATTGCCCCACGTACGCTGAATAAGACCTCTTTCGCAGAGAAGCTTACCTGCTCTGATAACATCAAGTTTTGCTTGCATTAAATCCATAGTTTTGTCTCCTTGGTGAGATTTAGGATAATCAGTCTTCTTTAACGGTGATGTTTTCGAATACTCTGTCAAAGCGTGCAAGTGCATCGTCAATGTCTGCTTCTGTGTAAGCTGCACTTGTGTAGAGACGGCTGCCTGCAAGAGTTACAAGACCTTCTGCCATATATGCAGCGCCCATGTGTGTCATTTCTTTCTTTCTGATGTCTGTCTGCTTGAGAACAGAGGGGATAGTCCAGGGCTTGTTCCAGTTGATTGAGAACTGAAGTGTACCTACGGTTTCAAGATGGCAGATTGAGCCCTGATTGAATGCTACGAAGGGAAGGTGACGTCTTTCGATGATTTCCTGAAGTCCCTTTGTGATTCTGTCGCCCATTTCGCCTGCCTTCTGACAAGCATTGGTTCTGTCCATTTCTTCGAGAGTGAAGTAACCGGCTGCGCAGGAAAGGGGATTAGCGGAAAGAGTACCGCCGCAGAATGCCTTCTTAACCTTAACTGCACCGTCAAGACCTGCACCGAGATATTTCATATATTCTCTCTTACCGCCGACACCGCCTGCACCGGGGTATCCGCCGGCAATAACCTTACCGAAGATTGTAAGGTCGGGTGAGCATCCGAAGTAGCCCTGAGCACCTGCCATACCTACACGGAAGCCTGTAACAACCTCATCGAATACGAGAAGAGCACCGTACTTACGGCAGAGTCTTTCAACACCCTTACAGAAATCCTTATCAACGGGACGGGAGCCGCTTTCCGGGCCGAGAGCCTCAAGGAATACAGCAGCTGTGCCGCCTCTGAGCATATTTCTTCTGAGAACTCTTTCAAGAGAATTAAGGTCGCCGGGGAAGAATTCCTGGGTATCTCTCATAAGTCTTGAAGGAACACCGTTTGCCTGAGTAGCCTTTGTTCCGGGAATACGGATGCCGTAGCCTAACTGGTCGGACCAGCCGTGGTATGCACCGCCCATCTT
>JAZNAI010000034.1:0-10283 GCA_045586465.1 Acutalibacteraceae bacterium
AGGCCTACTATTGTCTTCCTAAGACCGTGGCCTCCGACTTAATAGTATCCGACAGCCATACCTTTGGTACGGATGCCTTGCTTTTGGCTGCCTTTTCCGCACCCAAAAGGAAAAATACGGTATGCGATTTCGGAACGGGATGCGGAATTATCCCCTTTTATTGGTTAAGGGAAGGCGTGGAAAAGGTACACGCAGTTGAAATTCAGCCCCTTGCCTGTGACCAGCTCACAAGAAGCATTGAAATGAATTCCCTCGGTGAAAGATTTTTTCTCTATAATTCAGACTTAAGAGAGCTGAAGGGGAAGCTTGAAGCAGGTATTTTTGACCTTGTTACAATGAACCCCCCTTACACCGCCGAGGGACACGGAATTATAAGCGAGACCGCCGCAGATAAAATCGCACGGCACGAAACAAGCCTTGAGCTGACCGATGTTTTTCTTGCGGCTTCCCGTCTTCTGAAATTCGGCGGCAGAATGTGCATCTGCCTTCGACCCGAAAGGCTTACTGAAGCAATGATGGGAATGAGAGAGGCAAAAATTGAGCCCAAGCGTCTTCGTTTTGTTTCTCAGCGTGACGGCAAAGCTCCGTGGCTTTTCTTGCTTGAAGGAAAAAAAGGCAGAAAGCCGGGACTTACCGTCGAAAAGGAGCTTCACATAGAAAATCCTGACGGAAGTCCCTCTGAAGAAATGAAAAAAATTATCGGAAGCTACAAAAAGGACTGATATTATGGAATCGTTTTTCCCTGTATTTTTTATCCTTTTTGTGGTGCTGTTGACACAGAAAAGGAAAAATCAGCAAATCGGACAGATAATACGGCGCAGAAGAAAGGAACACAAAACAATGGATAACTCTATACTTTCAAGATACATCGGAAAAGAATGTGTAATACAGGCAAACGGCTATGTTGCAGGTATTGTCGGCAAGGTAACCGAAGTCAGCGGCAACTGGATTTCTGTTGAGGACAAAAAAGGTAAGCTTACCACCTTTAACTGTGATTACATCAGCAGTATAAAGGAGAAGTAAAATGGCAGGAGAATTATATGTAGTGGGCACGCCTATAGGAAATTTAGGTGACTTTTCCCCGAGAGCCGTTGAAACACTCAGAACCGTGGATTTCATTGCGGCTGAGGACACAAGGGTTTCAATAAAACTGCTCAACTACTTTGATATAAAAAATAAGCTCATAGCCTATCACGAGCACAACCGTGCCGAAAAGGGTCCTTCAATTGTTGAAAGAATTCTTGCAGGGGAAAGCTGTGCTCTTGTGACGGATGCAGGTATGCCTGCAATTTCAGACCCCGGTCAGGACCTTGTACGCCTTTGCCACGAAAGCGGAATAAAGGTAAACACCGTTCCCGGCCCCAGCGCCATAATAACCGCACTTGCTCTGTCGGGGCTTGAGGTATCCCGTTTCACCTTTGAAGGCTTCCTTACGGGCAACAAGCCGAAAAGAAGAGAACACCTTGAGGAAATCAAGACCGAGAGAAAAACGATGGTCTTTTATGAGGCACCCCATAAGCTTGCGGCGACCCTTCACGACCTGCATACCGCTCTCGGTGACAGAAAAATTGCCCTTATAAAGGAGCTTACAAAGATTCACGAGAATATTGAATTCGGCACACTTTCTGAGCTTGACGGAAAATACGACGGAGTAAAGCACAAGGGTGAATACGTTATAATAATTGAAGCAAAAACCGAAGAGGAATTGGCATCGGAATCGGAAGATATTGACCCCGTAGAGCTTGCAAAGAGCTATATCACGGAGGGCTTAAGCGTAAATGAAGCGGCGAAAAAGGCGGCTAAGGAAACAAACACAAAGAAAAGTGAAATCTATAAACAATTAGTATAAACGGAGATAAAAATGGACATCAGAGAAAAGCTTTGCAAAGAATTTCCGGTAAAGCCGGACCATATGGAAAACATCATTACCCTTATTGATGACGGAAATACAATACCCTTTATTGCCCGTTACCGTAAGGAAATGCACGGAAGCTGTGACGATCAGCTGCTTCGTGAAATCGCAGACAGATTACAGTATTTAAGAAACCTCGAAAAGAAAAAAGAGGATTACATTGCTCATATTGAAGAGCTCGGCAAAATGACGGAGGAGCTCCGTGCGGATATTCTTGCCGCAGAAACACTTGCCGTACTTGAAGATCTCTACCGTCCATATAAACAGAAGAGAAGAACAAGAGCTACCATAGCAAAGGAAAAGGGACTTGAGCCCTTAGCTCTCGAGATTCTTGCCCAGGAAAAGACCGAGGGTACAATAGAAGAAATGGCAGAAGCCTTTGTAAACGAAGAAAAGGACGTACCCGACGTTGCTGCCGCTCTTCAGGGCGCCAACGACATTATTGCGGAAATTATGTCCGATTCCCCCGAAATAAGACACGACCTCAAGGAAATGATTTGGGCAAAGGGAATTATCCGTTCAAAGGCAAAAACCGAGGAGGACAGCGTATACTCGATGTATTACGACTACTCCGAGGCGGTTTCAAAAATCCCCAGTCACAGAATCCTTGCTCTTAACCGCGGTGAAAACGAGGATTTTCTTAAGGTAAGCCTTGAGATTGAAAACTTTGCCGCTATGGGTATTTTCTATCGTTATTTTGTAAAGTCCGGCAGTATCACAACACAGTTTGTAAAGGAAGCCGCTCTTGACAGCTGGGAAAGACTTGTTTTCCCCTCAGTTGAAAGAGAAATAAGAAATATGCTGACAGAAAAGGCTGACGAGCAGGCTATAAAGATGTTCGGTCAGAACTTAAAGCCTCTTCTTATGCAGCCTCCCATTAAGGATAAGCGTGTGCTTGCAGTTGACCCTGCCTACAGAACAGGCTGTAAAATTGCCGTTGTTGACGAAAACGGCAAGGTGCTTTCAACAGGCGTTATTTATCCCACTCCCCCTCAGAACAAAAAAGAGGAGGCAACAGAAAAGGTACACTCTCTTATTAAAAAATTCGGCGTAAACTGCATATCAATAGGCAACGGTACGGCTTCAAAGGAAGCGGAAATTTTTGTAGCCGACACAATAAAGCAATACGGCGGTAAGGTAAGCTATATGGTAGTAAACGAGGCAGGTGCTTCCGTTTATTCCGCATCAAAGCTCGGTGCTCAGGAATTCCCCGAGTTTGACGTTTCACTTCGTTCGGCAGTTTCCATTGCAAGAAGACTTCAGGATCCCCTTTCGGAGCTTGTTAAAATCGACCCCAAATCCATAGGTGTCGGTCAGTATCAGCACGACCTGCCTCAGGCAAGACTTGAGGAATCCCTTACGGGTGTTGTTGAGGACTGCGTAAACTCAGTAGGCGTTGACCTTAACACCGCATCCCCCTCTCTTCTTAAATATGTTGCAGGTATTACCGCCGCAACCGCTAAAAATATTGTAGCCTACCGTGATGAAAACGGTGCTTTCTCTTCCCGTGCAGGGCTTAAGAAGGTCAAGGGCTTAGGTCCCAAGGCTTACGAGCAGTGTGCAGGCTTCCTTCGTATTCCGGGAGGAAAAGAAACACTTGACAACACGGCAGTTCATCCCGAATCCTACGATGCAGCAAAGAAGCTTCTTGAGCTTCTCGGAATAGACAGCAAAAAGATTTCAAAGGACGGCATCAGCGACATTGAAGAAAAGCTTGAGGCCTACGGCAAGGTAAAGGCAGCAGAGGAAATCGGTGTGGGTATTCCCACAATAACGGACATCGCCGAAGAGCTTAAAAAGCCCGGCAGAGACATCCGTGATGAGCTTCCCGCGCCTATGCTCCGTTCAGATATTCTCTCAATGGAGGACCTTAAGGAGGGTATGGAGCTTCAGGGCACAGTCAGAAACGTTATAGATTTCGGTGTTTTCGTTGATATCGGTGTTCATCAGGACGGACTCGTTCACATTTCCCAGATTACAAACCGCTACATCAAGCACCCTTCCGAGGTGCTCAAGGTCGGAGATATCGTAAAGGTAAAGGTCCTCGGCGTTGACGTGGCAAAAAAGAGAATTTCTCTTACAATGAAGGGATAATTTCCAATAAATATAATCAAGACGCAAAGCGTCTTCCGACAGGTTACCTCTTCACTATTACTTATTACTTCAAACCAGGGGGTATTTTTATGTCAATGAAAAAAGCAACAAAGGCTCTTATCGGTACTGCAGCAGGGGCGGGCGCACTTCTCGGTGTATTCAACACAGTGGCATACGAATGTATGCTCAACATACGTCTTGCAGCTAAAATCGGCGAGAAAATGAGTCCTCCCGCAGCTAATGTCCCGGAAACGGAAGCTGCTCCCGAAAAGCCCGCAGAGGAAAAACAGCCCGACAGATTTTTCCCTGCTATGGAGAAATGGCTTCCCGAGCATCAGCCCGATGATATTTATATAACAAACAAAAAGGGACAGAAGCGTCACGCAAAGCTTTTCAATAACGGACATCCCGAAAAGTGGGCAATCATCTTCCACGGCTTCACCTCAGGCCCCGGCGGAATGTATCACTATGCCTTTGCTTATTCACAGATGGGCTTTAACTGTATTCTTCCCTCTATGATAGGGCACTCGGAGGATGAAAACAGATATGCTTCAATGGGCTGGCACGACAAGTACATAGGTCTTGACCTCATCGAATACATTACTACAATGTACCCCGATGCCGAAATCGTGCTTCACGGCGAAAGCATGGGGGCCGCCACTACAATGCTTATTACAGGTGAAAATATTCCCGGAAATGTTAAATGTGCGGTCGAGGACTGCGGCTTCACAACGGTTATGGACGAATATACACACGTTACGAAAACCTCAATTTCTCCCCTTCTTGTACCTATTCTTCCCACACTGAGCATTTACTCACAGCTCAGAGGCAATATGAGCTTTAAGAAATGCGCTCCCATAGAGGCTGTAAAAAAATCCGTAACCCCCACGCTTTTTGTGCACGGTGAGGCTGACGATTTTGTTCCCTTCAGAATGATGAATGAGGTTTATACTGCCTGTGCGGCAGAAAAGGATTTCTTTACTGTAAAGGGAGCTGCCCACGCAGAATCCGTTTCCAAGGAACCCGAATTTTATTGGACTAACGTTTATAATTTTGTGAAAAAGTATATTGAGATATGACTAAAGCAATAAGAACATCAAAAAGAAAAGACAAGGATATGACAGAGGGAAGCATTGTAAAGCATATTATAATGTTTTCTCTGCCCCTTCTTGCAGGTAATGTCTTTCAGCAGCTGTATAATACCGTTGACACCTGGGTTGTAGGCAATTACGTCAGCAACGAGGCTTATTCGGCAGTCGGCTCCGTAGGACCCATCGTAAACGTGCTTATCGGTCTTTTTATGGGGCTTTCAAGCGGTGCCGGTGTTGTAATTTCACAGTTTTACGGAGCAGGAAGGCTCAACAAGGTGCAGGACACGGTTCATACCTGTATTGCAATTACCGCAATTTTCTCAGCAATATTTACTGCTGTAGGAATTATAACAACACCCCTGATGCTTCAGGCAATGAAAATTCCCGACGAGGTTTTCCCCGAGGCACAAAAGTATCTTATAATCTATTTTGCAGGTGTTACGGGACTTCTTTTCTACAATATGGGCTCGGGAATTCTCAGAGCAGTCGGCGACTCAAAGCGGCCCTTCATTTTCCTTGTGGTTTCCGCAGTTCTCAATACCGTTCTTGACCTTGTGTTCGTTCTGGTATTCAAAATGGGTGTTGAGGGTGTAGCATATGCCACAATAATCGCACAGGGAATATCGGCAATACTCGTTATGCTGACACTTATGACGTCGGACGGCTGTATAAAGGTAGTTTTCAGAAGCATCCGAATTCATTTTGAACAGCTGAAGCTCATTCTGAGAGTCGGCACGCCTGCTGCAATTCAGCTTGCAATTACGGCTTTCTCCAACGTTTTCGTGCAGTCATACATAAACCATTTCGGAGCAGACTGTATGTCAGGCTGGACAACGTACACAAAGCTTGACCAGTTTATGTTCCTTCCTATGCAGTCCGTTTCAATTGCGGCAACAACCTTTGTTGGACAGAATCTCGGCAAGGGTAACATTGACAGAGCAAAGGAGGGCGTAAAAAAGGCATACATAATGTCTCTTACCTGCACAGCCGTTATTATGGTGCCCCTTATAATATTTGCTCCCCAGGCAAGTGCCTTCTTCAACGACAAGCCTGAGGTTATTGAGTATTCAACTCTGCTGCTGCACTGGCTGTCCCCCTTCTACCTCACCTGCTGTATGAATCAGGTTTACGCAGCAGCGCTGAGAGGTGCCGGCAACAGCAAGGTACCGATGATAATAATGCTTTTCTCATTCGTGCTTTTCAGACAGACATATCTTTTCATTACTGCAAACTTCATAGCAAACGAAATTCTCCCCATTGCTATGGGTTATCCTGCAGGATGGATCGTCTGCTCCGTTATCACTTACATCTATTATAAGAAGACAGATCTTATGAAAACCAAGCTCGTTGCATAAAAGCTCCCGTTCCGTGATTTTTTCAGGGAACGGGAATTGTCTTTTTTGCTCAAATTTTTCCTGTCGAATTATACATATTGATATACTGTTTTATGTTGTGTTTTGTGCATATAAATGATATAATATGTTTAATTATATTAAAGGAGAGGTGTTATGGCTAAGGTAAATAAAGAAACTTTCTCTAAGTTTTTTACTGAAGTAAAGACACATTGGAAAACTCCTGCCGAGGGAAAATACGTTCCCTATAAGGAATATCTTAATATATTCTTTTCGGTAGGTGCCAACTACACGGCATCAAAGGTGCTGGAGTATATCTATTTCGCAACAGGCTGCTTCCTTATAATGCACCATTATAAGCTGCCCTATCTCACTTTCTCAATAATAAGCATCATCAATATGCCCTTAGGCTACGTAACCGCCCTTATCTGGTGGTTTGTGTGCGATAACCTGGGCTTCCTGCCGGGAAAAACGGAAAAGAAGCTATACACGGTATATGTGGCAATGATAGCTTTCGGTCTCGCATTGATTTTCTTTGATGCGTCAACTCTTTTTGACCCCAACTCAAAGTTTATCATTTTCCTTAACTCCCTTGAGGGTATGAGTGCCACTGCCTGCTTCAAGGTATTCGGTACACACTTCCTGTATTCGGGCTGGGTAGGTGCCAGAAACATATTCTGGAGGAAAAAGCTTATTCCCAAATTCGGCAGATACAAATATTCACTTTATTCCGACGTTATACCCAAGTGTATCGTGGTAATTCTTATCGGCTGGCTTCCTCTTTATGAAATTGCCGACGTATCCACCCGTGTGTGGGCTGCAAACCTTCTTTTTGCTATTTACGGTGTGTTCGGCTTCGGAAACGTTCTGGAAACCACAACCCAGAGTATTTCACCAAACCCCACGGAAAGAATTCTTGTAAGAACCTATCCCGTAAAGCTTTCCCACTTCTTACAGACTATTATGACAATTATCATTCCTGCACTTGTCGGTACTCTCAAGAATGGCTGGGCAGACATAAACTTCTTCCGCTGGGTTATCCCCGGAACCTTCATTGCCTGCGCAGTGCTTACTATGATAGGTGCAAACACCATAAAGGAAAGAATCCCTCAGCCGCCTCTTGAAAAGAAGGTCAACATCAAATTCTGGGACGGTATGTTCGGTGTTTTACATAACAAGTACCGTTGGATAAACACCATGGTAGGGCTTATTGACTCTCTCGGTAACGGTATGCTTGCTTTCACAAGTATTCTTTACCTCTACACCTTCCGCCTTGCAGGTCTTCCCTACTCAATTCTTACACTTCTTGTATCCTTTGCAGGTACACCTCCGGATCTGCTTACTCCCTACTTCTTAAAGAGATTCTCATATAAGCAGATTATGATATTCTATCAGCTGACACGAGGCTTCGGTAATTTAGGTCTTGTTGCGGCAATATGGTTCTGCGGTGACAATCTTGTGCTTTGCGGTACACTTTGCGTTGTCGTTATGTTCCTAATGGAAATGACAAAGACTGTTCCCACATCTGCAGGCCACGATATGAATGTTAAAATCAACGACTATCAGATGTATCTTTCCGGTGAAAGACTTGAAAGCTTCTCAGGTATTTTCGGTTGGTTCACAGGTCCTATCACATCATTTGTCGGCCTTATAATTCCCCTTATGCTTCTTTCCTACGGCTTCAACAGCAACTGGGATATTCTGTTCCTTGATGAGGCGAGACTTAAGATTGTTGTAATTCCCCTGCTTATTGATGTTGTAGGCTTCTTCCTTATGACAATTCCTTTCATTTTCTGGGATTACGATGCCAACAAGCAGAACAAGGTTATGCAGGTTCTTAAGCGCCGTGCAGAAGTCACCGAAAAGAAGGCTCTTGAAGCCGGCGAAAAGATTTCCGGCGGATATAAGGGTTAAGGAGGTGCCGTTATGAGTAAAAAAGAGAAAAAGATGAATAATGCCCTCACGGACGACACTATTATCGAAATCCCCGAGGACGAAATATACACCTATCACATAGAAGGACTTGCACCGCCTCATATTAACAAGCCTTATAAGCACTACACACTCAAAAAGGCAATTTTTATCATTGTAATTATTGTATCAATTGCCCTTTCCATATATTTCAGTTTAAGTATTCTGACAACCGATACCTTCACCTTTGCTGAAATTTCTGACGGCAATTATCAGTTTACAAAGTTCTCTAACCCCGGATATATAGAGGAGCTTACAATAAACTGGGTTTCTGATATCGAATACCCCGAAAACGCAGTAAATGACAGAAACTATGTAACCGTTGAGGATGCTCCCGAAACACTTCCTGCAGTTCCCGTTGCAACAAAGGAAGATTTCATTTCCTATCAGAAATATATCCTTAAACAGCAGCAGATTGAAGCAACCGAAGCTGCAAAAAGACTGCCTTCCTTTGAAATTACCTATGATGAAGAAAAGCCCGTTACATCCGTAAAGGAATATGCAATAAACGGTGACGGATACATCAAAACCATCTATATCGGTGAAAATGTTCTTGAAATTGACGGCAAGGCATTCTATTCCTGCTGGGCTCTTCAGAGAATTATAGTTGACGAGAACAATCCCAATTATTGTGACATTGACGGTGTTCTTTATACAAAAGACAAGAAGACTGTTGTATGCTACCCCTGTGACAGAGACCAGTATTTAAGAGAAAAATACGGCTATCCTCAGGAGCTGTGGGAGGGTGTTCCCTATGATTCAGCCGGTAAAGCAATAGTTTCAGAAGAATTATACGCTGAAATATATGCAGAATACCGCGAAAAGGTAATGACTTATGTTATCCCCTCAACTGTTGAAACCGTAGGCGAGCTTTGCTTCAACTACTCAAACCTTGCTACGGTTTATCTGCCCGAAGGACTTAAAAAGGTTGATAATCTCGGTTTCTTTGAAATGCCCAATATGAGAGACTTCTATACATACATAACCGAAAATGCAATAGAAGATACCTCTTATGAGGGAGCAAAGGACCTTAATACCTACCTTTCCTTCCCCGAGGGACTTGAGCACATCGGAACGGATGCATTCAGCTACAACAAGTGTATGAATTATGTTTACATTCCTGCTTCCGTAAAGTTTATCGGACATCACGCTTTCTGGGAAAGCTGCTATGAGGACGGCGGAGAGATTAAGGGTATCCCCGAGCTTAACATCGCCCTCAGCAAAGAGGAATTCAAAAGCTCCGTAGAAACAGGTGACCAGTGGACACCTATTTATGACCACAATCTCCTTAAAAAGATTCCCGTAAACTACGGCGCTGAAAGAAAATAATTCATAACCAATGCACAAGGCATAAGACCGAGGTCTTATGCCTTGATTTTTTATACTACAGTAAATTCAGTCTCTGCCGAAACACCCGGCAGAATTAATCTGTATTCGCCTTTTTCAAGAGTTTTGCCGAAATATCCGAGCAAATCCACCGTCAACGTAACGGACTGACAGTTAAGAAGCCTTATTGCAATTTCTTCCGTTGCAGCATCATCAGAAAACGGTACTGCCACCCATTGTCCGTCAACATACTTTTCAACGGTAAAAAATTTATCTGCATATACCGTTTTGCCCGTGTAATTTGTAATTACGTATTCAATTTCCGTGCTTTCGGTTGTTATGGGTTCTTTAATACACACATCAATTTTTTCGGGATTTCCGCCCACGAACATATAGAAAAAGCTCATTATAACGGCAATGATTTTTGCAAATATTGTGGTAATACTGTTCATTTTGCCCCTCCTTTCTTAATTTTTCAGAAAACCGTACGCATTTTCTTCATTTTCAATATATCACAACAATATTTTTGTGTCAAGA
>JAZNAI010000035.1:0-5931 GCA_045586465.1 Acutalibacteraceae bacterium
ATAAGAGCGGAAACGGGCACGGAGGGTACTCCTGCCACAAGTGTTTCGCACTTATTTACGGGGATGAGTATTTTTACGGCATCTGATGAGCCGACTGAGCGTGCTGTTTCGGGGGTGATTTCACCGAGCATGGCATCTGCCACGACAATACCCACAGGGCCTATAATAACATCTGCCTTTTTCGTCGCCACTTTTACGGGGTTTTCTCCCGTGGCGGCTTTTTTTGCCCCTGCCTTTACCATAGAAGCTGTGGCATTTGCATTTGTTCCCACAGCGGTAATATCCGCATCGGGGTATTTTGCATAAACAGCCTTTATTATACTGCAACCGAGCTGTCCGCCCTGACCGTCTATAACAAGTATATTCATCGGTTTTCCCCTTATTTCAGAATTTCGTAGCAGAATTCCGTGTATTCACCCGTCATATATCTGCCCGTAAGGAAATTACGTGCCCTGAAAAGCACCTTGTCATCATAAACCTCGCAGATATAACCTGCACCGGCATCAACCTGACCGAAGTTATTTTCCTTTCTGTAGCCGGGAATGCTTATTGAGACAACGTTATTCTCCTTATTGAGTACCTCCTCAACGTAATGACAGACACCGCCGTGGAGATGTCCGTTTATAAAAAATACGTTTCTGTATTTTTCCATTACGGCTCTGACCTCATCATTCTGCTCACCCATATCGCCCGTTTTCCATACCTCGGGCAGACCGTGAGTAAATGCAAAGGGCTGATGGCACATTACGAAGCAGGGCTTGCCGTCCTTTGTGGCACGGGAAAGCTCCTTATCAAAGAACTCAATCTGCTCCTTTGAGATATATGCCTTTTCAAGGACTGCCTTTTCGGTACAGAGCACTATAAAGGTATAGCCGTTTACGTCATAAGAATAATAGGGCTTGCCGTGAAGCTTTATTCCGAGAAGACCTTCAATTTTAGAATTCACAATCCTTGATGCAGATTTATAGAAAAATCTTGCATCGTGGTTACCCATTGTAACGAAAAGCTTCAGGTCATTCTTATACTTGTTGAAAACCCTGAAAAATCTCTCATATTCGTTTTTAAGGCCGTAATCGGCAATATCACCTGCAAGAAGTAAAGCATCTGCCTTATTTTTACCGTTCAAAACGTCAATAAAAGCATTTTCAAGATTTTTCTCAGCACTTTCACGGTTGGGAAGGTGTGTATCCGCAATTGCAGCAAAGGACAGCCTTACGCCTTCCCCGTCAGCAAATGCAATGGGATCATCCTCTGACACGGTGTAAATAACATCATACTTGGGATTCATAGCCTTGAACTGCTTTATGTATTTTTCAACTAAAAAAGGAACCTTCATAAAATCTCTCCCCGTAATTTTTGCATTTTCTTCATCTGTCTGCCTTAAGCTTAGTAAAGAGTCTCGGCAGCTTTCTTTTAACAAATGTAATCAGCTTGCTTTCAAGATAAACAAGAGGCGTTGATTTCATTCTGTACGGTATAAGCATAATTTTCATATATAAAGAATGAACCTTTGCATCGGAAAGCGCTTGCTTTACGTTGGGATTTTTAAGCATTTTCTTTATTTCTGCTCTCTTTTCCTTTGATGACAGCGTACAATCGGGATTTGTGACATTTTCCGCACAGCCTATAAATCTTTCAATATATCGTCTTGAAAGGAATTCCTTGCTGTTTTCGTCGTCAATGCCCCAGTAATTATAAAGCTCCGTCATCCAGCCGTGCTCTTCCTCACGCTTATTGTACATTCCCTGGCGGTATTTTGCCGTTTCGCTGTCTGCCCTTGCACGGATAAAATGATAATATTTCTCCGAGGTAACGACAACCCTCGAAATGTCTCTTATAACACTCAAATTAAAGGGAAAATCGTCCCAGAAGGTATTGGGGAAAAGCAGTCCGTTTTCGTGAATATATGAGGTAAGATACAGTTTGTTCCACGGTGTATAAAGAAGATTGGCATCAAAAAGGCGGTAAGCATTCCGTCTGAAGTCCTCTTTTTCATACACGGCATCGGTCCTTGAAAGCTCCTGTGAGGTATATTCCGTGTCGCTGTGATAGGTATCGATATAATAGCCTGCTACAACGCATTGAGCGCCGTGCTTTTCTGCAAGAGAATACATATCCCCCAGCATTGTCGGCTCTGCCCAGTCATCTGCATCCATAAAGTACGTATATTTGCCCTGCACCAGAGGAATTGCCGTGTTACGGGCAGAGGGTGCACCGCCGTTTTCTTTATGAATAACCTTTATTCTCGGGTCATTACGTGCATATTCATCGCAGATTTCACCGCTTTTGTCCTTTGAGCCGTCATCTACTGCAAACATTTCCCATTCCGTGAAAGACTGTGCCTGAATGCTTTCAATAGCTCTTCCCACAAAATTCTCTACACCGTAAACGGGCATTATAATTGAAATTTTTACGTCTGCCATCTTTCTCATCCGTATATTAACCGAATATCTCTTCAATTTTCAGAAGAGCGGATTCGATTACCTTATCCATATCGTAATACATATACTCGGCAAGTCTTCCGCCGAAAATGACATTCTCTTCCTTTTCGGAAAGAGCCTTGTATTTAAGAAAAAGCTCCTGATTTTTCTCATCGTTCACAGGATAGTAAGCTTCCATTCCCTTTTCCCAGGCAGCCGGATATTCCCGTGTGATAACGGTTTTTTCCTGAGTACCGAACTCGAAATGCTTATACTCAATAATTCTTGTAAAGGGAGTTTCTCTGTCGGTGTAGTTCACAACCGCAACACCCTGAAAATTATCAGTATCAAGAAGCTCTGTCTCAAATTTAAGGCTTCTGTACTCGAGTCTTCCGAGCCTGTAGTCATAGAAGGAATCAATAGTGCCCGTGTAAACAATTCTGTCTGCAAGAGCGTTGTATTTTTCGCGGTCCGCGTTATAGTCAACTCCCGTAATAACCTCAATGCCGTCAAGAAGCTTATCGGTTATGACATTGTATCCTCCCTCGGGAATCCCCTGATAACGGTCGTTAAAATAGTTGTTATCGTATGTATATCTTACGGGAAGTCTTTTTATAATGAAGGCGGGCAGCTCCGTACAATCTCTTCCCCATTGCTTTTCGGTGTATCCCTTTACAAGCTTTCTGTAAATATCGTCCCCCACAAGGCTTATAGCCTGCTCCTCAAGGTTTCGGGGTTCTCCCTTTATTTTACTGCTCTGCTCATAAATTATAGCCTTTGCTTCCTCGGGAGTGGCAATTCCCCAAAGCTTCGAAAAGGTGTTCATATTGAAGGGCATATTATATATTTCACCCTTGTAGTTTGCTATGGGTGAATTCGTATAACGGTTGAATTCGCAAAATGAATTCACATAGTCCCATACTTCTTTATTGCTTGTATGAAAAATGTGTGCTCCGTATTTATGTACGGTAACCCCCTCGATATTCTCACAGTAAACATTTCCGCCCGTGTGATTTCTCTTCTCTATGACAAGGCATTTTTTGCCTCTTTTTGTTGCTTCACAGGCGAAAACGGAACCAAAAAGTCCGCTTCCGACAATGAGAAAATCATACTTTTTTTCTGACATACCCGGCACCTTTTTATTTAACCTTCACCCGTAAAATGAAAGGAATTTCTGTTATTTCGCCCGCAAAAGGGCACAATGATTGTATTATAATATTATTATATTACTACAGAGGGAATATAAAGTCAACAAAACACCGCTAAAATCTTCAAAACCTACCCTGTCCTGATGTATGTTACCTGAGCATACACCGATTTCCTACAATTCGTGAGATTTTTTTCTTAACAAAAAAAACGGGGAATAAATCCCCGCTTCTGAAAAAACTTATTTATAAAAGCTATACAGCATTTCGGTATCGGTATTAAGGTTATCAACATACCAGGACATACCGATTTTTACGAGGGTAACCTCACATTCTGCAAGCTTCGTACCGTTGACATTTACATTCACAACAGCCGTTGCAACACTTTCAACAGTACCTGCATCAACTCCGTAGGATGAAAGAACATCAGTATCGGCATTCATAAGATATCCGTCCGCATAGCCTTCCTTAAAGCTTACGGTTTCACAGGTGATTCTATAATCCTCACCGAATTTTTCCGCATAAATGCCCGTTGTCTTATCGCTTAATTTCACACCGGAGTTTTCATCATATACTTCGTCTGTACCCGTAAGTGACTTACCGTAAGCCGAAACATTTGCTTCAAAGGAGGTAAAGAAAACCTCGTCATTAAAGAACTTATCACCGAAAATTTCCTCACGGACAGTAAGAAGCTTTTCAATATACTTTGTAAAAATACTGTCGTAATCATCCCAGCCGTAGGTGTTCAGAAGCTCTTCATACACGGGATACATCTGAGCTATGAGCTTACCCGAAAGAGTGCCGTCATCGGAAAGAGTTTTTTCACCCTTGAAGGAATGGTCGGAATAGTCGTTTCCGTCACGGTTTACAGCAGGGTCAATATAGTTTTTACGGATAAAATCACCGTACTTCATATTTTTGCTGACAAGAGTGTTTTTATATGCGTTATAGCCGTCACCCGTCTGCACAATTGTGTCCACATAAAACTCGGCAAGACGCTCGGGATGAAATGCCATATATTTTGCTCCGAAGGTGGTAACGCATACGATAACGAGAATTGCCGCAACCGCAATAAAGGATACTACACCGTAAAGCTTGAAATTGAAGCCTTTTTCTTTGTTTGACATATTTTCTCTCCTCCCCTATTATTCTGTTTCGGCAGCTCTTTTTTCCATAAGAGCCTTTACAATATTGTCCTTCTTCTCTCCCACCATATCATAGAAGAAAATGGGCACAGCCTGAAGCACAACGAAAACTGCGGGAATAATTGTATAAATCATAAGAAGCTTATTAAGGGTTCCGTCCGTCTGTGCGGCATAAGCTACGTTTACATCCGTTGACACAAGATACCCGGACCACGTGTAAAGAAGCCAGGGACCGAGAGCCTTTGTGAAAGCGGAAGCAATCTTTGAAAACAGACCGTAGCCGGCATAAGCAAGACCCTCCTGACGCTTACCTGTTTTGTACTCGATTTCATCAACACAGTCGGCAATCATAATATTGGGAGTAACATTTGTGTTACCGTGCTGAAGACCGCAGAAGAAATTGAGAATAAGGAAGGGAATTATAAGTCCGTCATTAAAGCCGATTCCGCGGGAAACAAGGAAAAGAATTGCAAGAGAGGAAGCACCGTAAAGGCTGAAAAGAATAAAGGTCTGCTTAGTGGAGAACTTCTTAAGCACGAAGTTTACAAGGAGCGTACCCACAGCCGTTCCGATGCCCATAGGAAGCAGAAGACCTAATTTCAGGTCCTTTGAGCCTAAAAGATAAATTGCTATGTAAAGAGAAACCGTACCGTAAACGCCTCTGCCGAAGCCCGTAAGCTTTGTAAGAGAAACCATAAGAAGGTTTTTGTTTGTGAACACGACCTTTACGGCATCCTTAAGGCTTACCTTTTCCTGAGTAAAGGGCACTCTCTCCTTGTTGTTCACAAAGAAAATCATTGTAAAGAGGATTATACCAAGACAGCATATACCCGTTGAAATCACAAGGTCAAGTCCCTGTCCCCCTGCATTTTTGAACTGCTGCTGACCCATAACGGCTTTCATTACAAGACCAACAACGAGAATAACAACCATACCGCCCGACTGCCCCACACTCTTTAAGAAGGATGCTATTGAAATTGCACTTGAACGCTCCGAGGGATCAGGTGAGCACAATGCACCGAAGCAGTTTGCAGGGCTTTCAACGGCACAGCAAATCATAGTGTAAGCGGAATAAATCACAAACATCCAGATAATTGCAACAGTCTGATTGTCTGTATCGGGAGATACGAAAACAAACATTGAGATAAGAGCGAGAGGTATAACACCGAAGCCGACCCAGGGCTTTACCTTACCGAATTTTGTACGGGTATTATCTACAAG
>JAZNAI010000036.1:0-4870 GCA_045586465.1 Acutalibacteraceae bacterium
TGTTTCTCTGGGGTTACCGGGACGGCATGCATCTGCGAATGCAGACTCTGCAAGCTCGAGAACATCTTCATCCTTAACAATTCCCTTGAGAGTAGATTCAATACCGACATCCTCAGAAAGCTGACGGACTGCATCAACAGCTGCCTTTCTGTATTCTTCCTGAGTCATATTGTCAACGCCCTGTACGCCCATAGCCTTTGCGATATCACGGTACTTTTCACCTGTGTATTCTGCATTGTAAGCCATAACTGTGGGAAGAAGAACAGCACAAGCCTTGCCGTGAGGCATATCATAGTAAGCTGAAAGTGTGTGAGCCATAGAATGGTCAACACCGAGACCGACGTTTGAGAAGCCCATACCTGCAATATACTGACCGAGAGCCATTCCGTCTCTGCCGTCCTTTTCATTCTTTACGGCACCGCGCAGTGACTTTGCTATTACTTCAATTGCCTTGATGTGGAACATATCGGAAAGCTCCCATGCGCCCTTTGTGATGTAGCCTTCAATAGCGTGTGTAAGAGCATCCATACCTGTAGCAGCAGTAAGGGCAGCAGGCATTGAAGCCATCATATCAGGGTCAACAACAGCAACAACGGGAATATCGTGAACGTCAACGCAAACGAACTTGCGCTTCTTTTCAACGTCTGTGATAACGTAGTTGATTGTAACCTCGGCTGCAGTACCTGCAGTTGTGGTAACAGCGATAATGGGCACGCACTTATTCTTTGTGGGAGCAACACCCTCAAGAGAACGGACATCCTCAAACTCGGGGTTTGTGATTATAATACCGATAGCCTTTGCAGTATCCATAGCAGAGCCGCCGCCTACTGCAACGATGCAGTCAGCACCGCACTCCTTAAATGCCTTAACGCCGTTCTGTACGTTTTCGATTGTGGGATTAGCCTTAACGTCAGAGAACACTGCATATTCAATCTCTGCATTTTTAAGAACATCAAGAACCTTATCTGTTACTGCGAACTTGAGAAGATCGGGGTCTGTAACAACAAAAGCCTTTTTGAATGCACGGCTTCTTATTTCGTCGGGGATAGCATTGATAGCACCCGCACCGTGGTATGATGTTTCATTTAGAGTAAACTTGTACATTGGAATTCCTTCTTTCGGTTTTTTCTTTATTATACTATACCTACAAAATATATTCAACCGAAATCTGAAAAAATATTCATTTCCTACAGTAATCAATTAAATATCATTTTCAACAAAAAAATTTTCGGTTTTTGTAAAAAAAGACTTGATTTTTCCAAACAGTTGTGATAATATATCAAAGCGCCAAGAAACGCAATGTATATTGAAAGGTAGATTTACACTATGGAATGGTATGAAATTCTCATCGGCATATTACTTGTAATAACTTCAATTGCGATTGTTATTCTCGTTCTTATGCAGCAGAGCCGCAGAGCTGGTCTCTCAGGAGCTATCTCAGGTGGTGCCGAAACCTTCTTCGGTAAGAACAAGTCTAATTCCTTAGAAGCAAAGCTCAGCAGATTTACAAAGATTCTCGGTGTTGTTTTCTTTGTAGTTGCTTTATTCTGCACTTTCCTTCTTGCGTTTATGGTTTCCCGTTGATCCAGTAGCTCAGTCGGCAGAGCACCTGCCTTTTAAGCAGGGTGTCCGGAGTTCGAATCTCCGCTGGATCACCATAAAGAAAGCACTTCTTCCGAAGTGCTTTTTTTATTTTCTCAGACAAATTTTTCACAGCAGAAACAAATTATAATTCCCATAAACAGTATCCTGTTCGCACAATTCATAACTTCGCTGAACCAATAAAAGCGTGTGCCGCTGTCAGGAAAAATTTCCGCACAGCACGAAAGCATCATCAGTGCAACAAAATACATACTCACAACAATTATGTAAAAGATTCTGATAAAGTACGTTGTTTCTTTTTTCAGTATTATTTTTTCTTTCATATAATCACCGCTTATATTGTAACGTAAAGTACAACGCTATTCAATGATATCATTCTGGTAACGGAGTAAAACTATGGACAGAGTCGGCATATCCTCAGCTTGCTTTTATCCCCTTACAACCGAAGAATCCTTTCTGAAGCTTTGCGAGAAAGACATAAAGTGCATTGAAATGTTTTTCAACTCCCCTTCTGAAATCGAGGATTCGTATTTAACTGAATTAATGAGAATGCAAACGGAATACGGAATTGAAATTCCGTCCGTGCACCCGTTTATGTCCTTTGCAGAATCATTCTTTCTGTTCAGCTCTTACGAAAGACGTTTTTATGACATACTTGATTTTTACAAGAAATTTTTTGAAATCACAAAAAAGCTCGGTGCGGAAATTTTTATAATCCACGGTCTTAAAATCCCCGGAAGCATCACAGAAGACATATATTTTGACAGATTCGGAAAGCTCATAGAAATCGGCAAGTCCTACGGTGTCACGGTCTGTCAGGAAAACGTTGTTCAGCATCACTCTCAGAGTGTTGATTTTCTCCAAAGAATGGCAAAAGCTCTCGGTGATGATTTTTCTCTTGTTCTCGATATCAAGCAGGCAAGACGCTCCCTTGAATCCCCTTACGATTTTATAAATCGCTTAGGCAAGCATATCAAGCACATACACATAAGTGACTATAATGACAAATCCTCCTGTATTCCGCCGTGCGAAGGTCTTTTTGACTTCAGAGAATTTTTCAGCGAATTAAAAAAAATCGGATATGATAAAAAATTCATAATCGAACTGTATAATTATTCTTATACCGATGAAAAACAGGTTTTTGAATCTTTTTCAAAAATCAATGAAATTCTCGTTGATTATTGATTTTCTTTATGTTATCATACTGATATAAATTATTAAACGGACGGTAAAATTTATGAAATGCCCTTATTGTTTATACCCCGAAAGCAAAGTTATTGACTCACGCCCTGCAGATGACGGTCAGCGAATCCGCCGCAGAAGAGAATGTATAAAGTGTGCAAAAAGATTCACCACTTATGAGGCTATTGAAGGTCAGCCCGTCATTATCATCAAGCGTGATAAGTCAAGACAGGTTTTCGATCGCACAAAGCTTCTTTCCGGTATGCTTCGTGCCTGCGAAAAGAGACCCGTTTCTCTTGAAACTCTGGAAAACGCCATTGATGAAATCGAAAGCCAGCTTCAGAATTCACTTGAGAAAGAGGTGCCCTCAGTTACCATCGGTGAAATGGCACTTGAAAAGCTCAAAACTATTGATGAAATTGCATACGTAAGATTTGCTTCCGTTTACAGAGATTTCAAGGATATAGAATCCTTTATGGCAGAGCTCAAGCAATTGATTAACGAAAAATAAGAATAGCAAAGTCAGAGGAGAGCAGTTTTCTGCTCTCCCCTTTTTTAGTTTTTGTCGAATATTTTTTTTAGTCCTCTGAGAATCAGCTCAGGTTCAAAAATCATTTTTCTCCTGCAGTACGGAAGAATCGCATCTGCATAACCGCCTGTGGCAATCACGGTAATATCCTTTTCACCGAGTTCAGTTTCAATCTTATCGCACATTCCGTCAAGCATTGCTGCAGTTCCCTGCACAATTCCCGCCTGCATACTTGAAACGGTATTAGTTCCGTAAACCGGGCAGCTTCCCGAATTAATATCAATAACGGGAAGAAGCGATGCAGCTCCCGAAAGTGCATTGAGAGAAATACCCACACCGGCGGAAATAACACAGCCTCTATAGGCACCCGAAGCATCAATTACGCTTATTTTGGTAGCCGTTCCGAGGTCTATAACAAGACAAGGCGCTGAATACATATCAATCGCACCGACGGCACCTGCAACAAGATCAGCACCCAGCTGCGCAGGATTGTCTATTTTTATAGGTAATCCGCTCTTTACACCGGGACCGAGAACAATTGCCTCAACCCCGGTCAGCATAATTACGGCATCCTTTATAAGAGATGTAAGCTCAGGAACAACAGAGCTGATAATTGCGCCGTGAACGTTTTCAAGCTCAGCATTTTTAAGATTTACAACACCCTTTATTGCAAGTGCATACTGCTCAGCTGTAATTTCTCTGTCAGAAGAAATTCGTGCCTTAAAAACAAGAGAATTATCATCAAAAAGACCGAATAATATATTTGTATTCCCGATATCAACCGCAAGAAGCATTAATTATTCCTCCTCGCAGAAGCAATCAAGAAGAGACAGCATTTTTATAAACATACCGCCCTGAACGGAACGGTGTCTGAAGCCGACCATCTGTGATGTTACGGTGTCATACCAGTCAGTCATGGGAACTCTTGAGGGAGACTGATTATAGCAGTTCCACATAGGCTCTATATATTCTTCGAATTCCTCATCTGTCGGTGCAAGACATGCAGTCCACATAATCCAGTCGGACTTAGTATAGGTCCTTCTGTTATCAAGCGGCATACCGTAAGCATTGAAATGCTTTTTGTTGGAACTGAATTCGGAATAATATACACTCGGAGCAAAAAGACCCGTACCCCAGATTTTATCCCAAACCATATTATATTTCATACTATAGGTATCCTTACGGTCGAATGCAAGACGAAAACTGCCGTCAGCATTTGCCGCATTTTTCACCCAGCTGTCAGCCATTTTACGGGCCTCAGCCATATATTTTTCCGCTTCCGAGTCTTCACCCTTCATTTTAAGCATCAATGAATAGCCGGCAACACCCATAATAGCTTTAAGTGAAAGGTTGCAGTTATGTGCAAGGTGTCCTGCAAAATCGTCTGTACAAAGCTGACATACCGGATCATATCCAACTATAACCAAATAATCTGCCCATTTCTTCAAGGTTTTTATATGTTTTTTTGCGTATGAATAATCATTCTTTATCTTGCACACAGATGCTGTGCAAAGTATCATATTCCCGCATTCTTCAACCGGCATTTGCCTTGATAAT
>JAZNAI010000037.1:0-9146 GCA_045586465.1 Acutalibacteraceae bacterium
AGCATTGTGGGAATAAGAAGCATCGGGGGAAGCACGGCGGTCAGCTTTATCATAACTGCTGCTGTAGCCATAGCGCCGATAAGAGCCTGACCCTCGGCACCGATGTTCCAGAACTTCATCTTGAACGCGGGTGTGACAGCAAGGGCTACACAAAGAAGCATTGCGGTGGTCTGGAAAAGAACCCATATACGCCTGTTGGTACCGATTGCACCCTTGATAAGGGAAGAGAACACATCAAGAGGATTTTCACCAGTAAGAACAACCGTAAGAACAGCGGAAACAAAAAGAGCAAGCACAATTGCGCCGAGTCTTACGAGCCACGCCTTCCACCATACAATGTCAGAGCGCTTAGAAATATGGAAAAGAGGCTCAGAATGCTTGATTTCATTATTTTTCATTTATGCATCCTCCCTTTCCTCAGTTTTTGATTTTGTCATAAGAAGACCGATTTCTTCTTTTGTCGTATTTCTTGCATCAACAACACCGGCAACGGAGCCTGAGCCGATAACAAGAATTCTGTCGCAGAGCTCAATAAGCACGTCAAGGTCTTCACCGACAAAGATAACGGCTGTACCGTGCTCCTTCTGCTCATTGAGAAGATTATAAATAACGTAGGATGAATTGATATCAAGACCTCTTACAGGGTAAGCTGCCATAAGCACTGTGGGAGCCGCTGAAATTTCACGGCCTACAAGAACCTTCTGAACGTTACCGCCCGAAAGCTGTCTTACGGGAGTTGTTGCACCGGGAGTTACAACGCCGAGGTCGTCAATAATCTTCTTTGCAAGGTCCTTGGGAGCCTTTCTTTCAAGGAACATCGACTTACCCTTACGGTAAGAACGAAGCATCATATTATCTATGATGTCCATACTGCCGACAAGTCCCATACCGAGTCTGTCCTCGGGAACGAAGGAAAGACGGACACCAAGGTCTCTTATCTGCAGAGGAGTCTTGTTTCTGAGATTTTCTTCCTTGCCGGTTTTGGGATCATGATATATAATACTGCCTTCATTGAGGCTCTGAAGACCTGCAATTGCCTCAAGAAGCTCACGCTGACCTGAGCCTGCAATACCTGCGACACCTAAAATTTCACCCGAATATGCCGTAAAGGAAACATCATTGAGAACCTTTACTCCCTCACGGTTGATGCAGTTGAGTCCTGATACAACAAGCCTTTCCTCAGGCTTTACAGGCTCACTTCTGTCGATATTAAGAGAAATCTTCTTACCTACCATCATTTCGGTAAGCGCTGATTCGGTTGTTTCGGAGGTATTTACGGTGCCGATGTATTCACCCTTTCTGAGAACGGCTACACGGTCGGAAAGAGAAAGCACCTCATGGAGCTTATGAGTAATAATGATAATAGCCTTGCCGTCGTCTCTCATTCTTCTGAGGATGGCAAAAAGCTTCTGTGTTTCCTGGGGTGTAAGCACAGCTATAAGCTCATCAAAAATAAGAATATCTGCCCCGCGGTACAGAACCTTGATAATTTCAACAGTCTGCTTCTCGGAAACGGACATCTCATGAATCTTCTTGAGAGGATCAATATCGAAGCCGTACTTTTCGCTGATCTTTTTAACCTCGGCAGCTGCAGCTTTCAGATTGAATTTACCCTTCTGCTCAAGACCGAGAATAATATTTTCTGTTGCGGAAAACACATCAACAAGTTTGAAATGCTGATGAATCATACCGATTTTATAGTCAAAGGCATCCTTGGGAGAACGTATAACAACCTCCTTGCCGTCTATAAAAATCTGGCCGTGGTCGGGGAAATATATACCCGAAATCATATTCATAAGAGTAGTCTTGCCGCTTCCGTTTTCGCCGAGAATGGACAGAATCTCACCACGGTTAACGGTAAGGCATACATCCTTGTTTGCAACTATGGGGCCAAAAGTTTTGGTAATATTCTTTAATTCAATTGCCGCATTACCTGACACTTTTTGTTTCCTCCTTTGTTAATTTCTCAAAAAGCACCAATCAGAAAACTGATGCTTTTTCAAAAATCAACCGTCAGAAAATCAAGTACAGGCGGAGCAGAAAAGAGCTCCGCCTTTCTTTTGATTTAACCGAATCAGAACTTTTCGTTAAGAAGAGTAATGCCGTCGATTCTTACATCGAAGTAAGGAGCTGAACGGAATTCGGATTCTGAGAAGTAACCGTCCTTGATTACTTCTGTATCAGCTGTGTAAGCTGCATCGGTATCAACGTCAGCCATGTAGGATTCCATTGCTGCGCCGTCCTTTGTGAATGTATCTGTTGCGAATACCTTGAGAGTACCGTCAAGGAACTTAGCCTTAGCGTCATCAATAGCCTTCTGTGTGCCTTCTGCAGCTGCAGCTTCGTTAACTTCTGTAAGAACAACGGAGCCTTCCTTGATACCGCCGCACCAGTCAACAGCAATTTCTTCACCCTTAGCTACAGCCTTGATGATGTATTCATAGTAGGGAGCCCAGTTGATTCTGGATGATACGATGAATGTGTTGGGGCAAGCAGCGATTGTGGAGCCGTTGTAGGAAACATTGGGAACGCCTGCTGTTTCGCAAGCTGTGGGAGCACCCATTGAGTCAGCATGCTGGCTGATAAGTACGCAGTCCTTGTTCATAAGTGTAACAGCAGCTTCCTTTTCAGCCTGCTCGTCATACCATGAGCCTGTGAACTGAACGTCCATAGTTACGGAAGGACAAACGGACTTTGCACCAAGATAGAAGGATGTATAACCGGAGATAACTTCAGCATATGTGAAAGCACCTACGTAACCCATCTTAGCCTGCTCAGCAGTGATCTTGCCGTCAGCGATCATTTCGTTGAGCTTCATACCTGCAGCAATACCTGCAAGGAATCTGCCTTCGTAAATGGAAGCAAATGCGTTGTGGTAGTTCTTGAGGCCTTCTGTGTGAGCCTTTGTACCTGTTGCATGGCAGAACTGTACATCGGGATATTCCTTAGCAGCCTGGATCATGAAATCTTCATGACCGAAGGAGTTAGCGAAAACGATGTTGCATCCGTCTTCTGCAAGGTCAGCAGCTGTATCGTAGCAAGCAGCAGATTCTGCAATGTTTGTAACGATAACTACCTGGTCATCAGTGAGACCGAGAGCAGCCTTAGCTTCTTTTGCAGCTTCAAGGAAGTTCTTGTCATAGGTTGAGTTTTCGTCGTGAAGGCAGATGAAACCGATCTTAATCTTGGAAAGGTCGAGTTCAGCAGCTTCGCCGGTTGTTGTCTCGTCAGCAGGTGCTGTTGTCTCTTCGGTTGTGCCGCCGCAAGAAGCGAAAGCTACTACCATGGAAAGAGCAAGAACGAGAGCGAGTACTTTGAATACTTTTTTCACTTTTGGTTCCTCCAATAAAGTTTTTTTATTCTTCTCAACCGTCATCCCTGAAGCTGATGCTGTCATCAGTCATAGAGTCAACGATTGCCAAAGACTTAAGATTAACTCCCTGTGCGCGGATTTCCTTTCCGCCGTCCTGGAAGCCTTTTTCAATTGCTATACCGACACCCGTAAGGTTAGCCCCTGCATCCTCAACGATTTTTTTGAGTCCGAGCACTGCCTGGCCGTTTGCAAGAAAATCGTCAATTACAAGAATGTTATCACCGGGATTTATATACTTTTTTGAAACAAAAATGGTATAGCTTGTACCTTTTGTAAAAGAAAAGACCTCAGCGGTATAAACGTCATTGCCGATATTTTTGTGATGCCCCTTCTTTGCAAACACAACGGGAACGTCAAAATGCTGTGCCGCAAAGCAGGCTATGGGAATACCGGAAGCCTCAACCGTGAGAATCCTTGTGATATTGCAATCAGAAAAAAGTCTGAAAAACTCCTTACCGAGTTCGGAAAGCAGAGACACGTCAAGCTGATGATTGAGAAAACTGTCAACCTTAAGAATATTTCCGGGAAGCACAGTTCCGCAGGAAAGAATCTTTTCTTCAAGCAATTTCATCCGTATACCTCCGAGTAGTTTTTCAAAACAATGACAGTATACAGCACAAATCCGACAAAATCAAGAAATATTACACAACTTTTACTATTTTTTCGTCTTTTCTGCATTTTTGACAAATTTTCCCTTCCTGTGTTCTGACAAAAACATCCGTGTATTTTCTCCAAAGGAATTTTACAAAAAAAAAGCATCACATTTGAACGCAAGCCGGAACATATATGTTTTCGGATTGAAGAAAAATATTACAAAATTATTAACTAAATATTGTTAAAAAATACAATTATTAATCTGTTGACAACACAAATTTTGTAAACTAAAATATAAACATAATCGGTCGGTGTGTTCCGAATAAGGTTATAATTTTCTCGAAAGGATGTTTTTTCTTATGAAAAAGACAAACAAAATCATAGCTCTTATTCTTGCTATGGTACTTGCTTTCTCATCCGTTCCGCTTATGGCTTCCGCCGCAGCAATCAAGGATGATGTAGACACAGTTGAAAAGCTCATTCAGGGCGAAAATCTCGGAAATCTTGTTGAATGGCTTCTCAAGAACATCAACAACAGAAAGGAAGAAATTCTCGGTTCCGTTCTTTCTCTTGTATTTATGTTCGTTGAAGATGAAGCTCTTCAGGCAAAGGTCGGAGAAACAGACGTTCTCGCAGCAGATGACGAGGCTCTTGCAAAGATTCTTGTTGACTGGCTCAACGCTGACATTCTCCCCGGCTTACAGGAAGACCTTGCTTCCGATGATACGGTTAAGTCAATTCTTAAAATCGTAAGCATCGACGTAAGCTCCGTTGATAAGATCATAAACTCACTTTATGTTCTTTCAACAACAACAGGTCTCGGCGACATTTCAAACCTCAAGGAAGACAGCCTTGTTTTCAAAAAGGCTGCCAGCGTATTCCAGAAGCCAACACTCAAGACAGTAGCAAACTCCGGTAATCTCGGTGTTCTTCACGCTGTTCTTCAGTTCCTCAGCGACAACACAGACCTCTTCAAGAAGGTACTTGCCGGTAAGGTTAACCTCGGTCTTCTTGCTGCTGTAAACGGTCTTATCAATGACCTTATCAAGGATTACATCTCCCCCGCTGCTATCAAGGAAATGCTCTGCGACGCTATTGAGCTTGATTATGAAACATACAAGTCCTATACAGCTGATCAGATTCTTGCAGCTGCTTTCTTAAAGCTCCTTACAGGCTCAACAGAAACAATTGCACAGAAGGATGCAGACGACGTTATGCAGCTTTCTATCTATGGCTTCCTTGAGACATATGCAGGTGACATCTATGCAAACCTTCTTCTTGATCTCCTCAACAATGATGCAAAGACAGCTCTTGCAGACCTCGCAGCTCAGGATACCACAGGCAAAATCGCACAGGTTATCAACCTTGATTATGAGTTCAAGGCTGACTCCTTCAATGAATACCTCGGTGTAGGCAAGGGCAATATGGTTGCTCAGCTCAACAACCTTATCATTACTGTTCTCAAGATTGTCGTTAAGCCTGAAGCATTTGCAGCTCTCGGTCTTGAGGAAGGCGGCAACGACAAGCTTAACTCCAACCTTACAAAGACATTCCGTTACATTCTTCCTCTTATTAAGGACGTTCCCAATCTCGGCGTTGACCTTTCAGGCTTCACAGCTGATAAGGTAAAGAATATGTCCGCTGAAGAAATGGCAGTTGCAGTTCTCAAGCTCTTCTTCAAGGGCTGGTTCGCAAATGTTGATATGGCTGAATTAAACAAGGCTAAGACACTTGAGCAGCTCGGCGTTCTTGCAGCAAAGTATGCAGCAAGCAACAAGGAATGGGTTCCCATGGAAATCTCCGCTCTTGCAGCAGCAAAGAACGTTGAAAAGATGGACGATGCAGCCTGCCTTGATCTCGTATTCGAAATCGGCATGGAAGTAGCTGCAAAGGCTCTTAACTACAACAAGGGCACAACTCACTACGAGCTTCCCGAAGATACATCAAAGTGGACTGCAGAAGACTATCTTGATGATATCGTTGACTGGGCTCTCAACTTTGTTGACGGTCTCCCCGCATCTGCAGACATCCTTTCAACTGAAAGAGGAGTTATTGACGGTGAAGGCGGATTCTACAAGCTCAACGTAATCCTTGACTCTCTCTTCGATCTTTCCTTCATTTCAGGCTGCGGTAACGATACCTTCGCACTTGATTTCGAAACAATGCTCTTCGATAAGTTCCTAGGCAACCTTCTTAACTTCGATATCGAGGCTTCCGTAGATATTCTTGCAAAGAATGAAGAGGCTTCTCTCTTCGGAAAGAAGATCAATGTTGCAGTTATCGACCTTGTTGACGATCTCCTTACAGGTCTCTTCGAAGAAGGCTACGAAATCCCCGCTGCATATAAGCTCGGCGACGTTGACTCAAACGATAAGGTTGACGCTACAGACGCAAGACTTGCACTTCGTGCAGCTGTTGGTCTTGATCAGCTCTCTGACTCTCAGGCAAAGGCAGCTGACGTTGACAAGAACGCAAAGGTTGACGCTACAGACGCACGTCTCATCCTCAGAGTTGCAGTAGGTCTTGACAAGCTCGCATAAATAAAAATTACATTCTATAATTTTCGGGACAGCAGATTTCTGCTGTCCTTTTTTTGTATTTTTCACTTTGATTATTGATTATTACGGTAAAAAATATTATTATGTAAAAAAGAACATTTTTGGGGAGAGCATTATGATCCGCAAGGTTTATACATCAATCGATGATTTCATTTTACAGAACCGTGAGCTTGAAACAGAGCTTCCCTATTCCGACAATACAGATATTCTGAAAAAAGCTCTGAGCATCGGTACACACACAATTGCCAATCGTCTCGCCTGTCAGGCAATGGAGGGCTGTGACGGTAATGCGGACGGTACACCGGGAGAACTGACTCTGAGAAGGTACGACCGCTTTGCCGAAGGCGGTGCAGGGCTTATATGGTACGAGGCAACTGCCGTTCTGCCCGAGGGAAAAGCCAATCCCCGTCAGCTTTATATCAATGAAAACAATCTCGATGCATTTGCCCGTCAGGTTGAAAGAATCAAGGAAACTGCAGTAAAAAGAAACGGGTATGAGCCCGTTGTAATTATGCAGGCAACACATTCCGGCAGATATTCGAAGCCCGAGGGCACGTCCGCTCCCCTTATTGCATATAACAACCCGATTTTTGAAAAGGATAACCCGATTTCTTCGGACAGAATTGTAACAGACGAATATCTTGACCGTGTAAAGGAAGCCCTGATAAACGCTTCACGCCTTGCCGAAAAAGCGGGCTTTGACGGTGTTGACATAAAAGCCTGTCACAGATATCTTAACTGCGAGCTTCTTTCAGCTTACGAAAGAGATGGCAGATACGGCGGCTCATTTGAAAACAGAACAAGACTTTTACGTGAGGGCATTCTCGGGGCAATGGAGGTTACGGGCAGAAACTTTATCGTTTCAACACGTATGAACGTATACGACGGCTTCCCTTTCCCCTATGGCTTCGGCGTAAATGAAGGTACGGATATTGACGTTGACCTGACAGAACCGAAAAAACTCATAGAAATGCTTTATTCTTACGGGGTGAGACTTATAAACATCACTATGGGCAATCCTTATTTTAATCCCCACGTAAACCGTCCCTTCGCAAAAGGCGGCTACGTTCATCCCGAGCATCCGCTCCAAGGCGTTGCAAGAATGCTGAAGGGCATTTCGGAGATAAAATACGCAGTACCTGACATGAAAATAATTTCTTCGGCACTTTCCTATCTCGGCGTTGCCGCACCCTTTGTGGCAGCTGCCTTTATTGAGCAGGGCGGATTTGACATAGCAGGATTTGGCAGAACGGTTTTTGCATACCCCGATTTTGCAAAGGACATTCTCGCAAACGGAGTTGCAGACAAAAATAAAATCTGTATATGCTGCGGAAAATGCACGGAAATTATGCGTACTCCCGGAGGTACTCCCGGCTGTGTTATAAGAGACAAAGAGGTATATGCTCCCATATATAAAAAACAGTGCGGAGGTGCGGACAATGAATAAGGTTGCGGTAATTTCAGGCGTTTCCGCAGGAATCGGACTTGCAACGGCAAGGCTTTTCACGGAAAACGGAATAACCGTTGTAGGTATGGGCACAAGAGAACGAGTTGAAAATGCACCGTCCGAAAATTTTATTTACGTACAGGGCGACGTATCAAAGGCGCAGGACAGAAAAAACCTCATAAGCACCGCTCTTACGGTTACCGGCAGAATTGATATACTTGTAAACGTGGCAGGCGTAGCTCCCAGAGTCCGTGCAGACATACTCGAAATGACCGAGGAAAGCTATGACAGAGTAATGGACATAAACACCAAGGCGATGCTTTTTCTGACTCAGGCAGTTGCCAACGAAATGATAAAGAATGAAGGGGACGAAAAGGGAGCGATTGTAAATATCTCCTCTCTTTCAGCGTATACGAGCTCGGTAACAAGAGGTGAATACTGCATTTCAAAGGCAGGCGTTTCAATGATAACGAAGCTGTTTGCAGACAGACTTTCCGAATTCGGTATTCCCGTAAACGAGGTGCGTCCCGGCATTATTGCAACGGATATGACAAGCAAGGTAAAAGAAAAATACGATACACTTATTGAAAACGGACTTCTCCCCATAAAGAGATGGGGTACACCCGAGGACGTGGCAAAGGCTGTTTTTGCACTTATAAACGGCTCTCTCCCCTACGTTACGGGACAGTCAATTGATGTTGACGGCGGTTTTCATATAAGAAGGTTATAATTTATGGATTATCTTTATTTTGACACCATCGTAATCGGCACGGGAGCGGCAGGCTATAATGCCGCATGCGAAATAAAAAAGCTCTGTGACAAAAGCGTGTGCATTGTCACGGAAGGGATAAACACGGGCACATCAAGAAACACGGGAAGCGACAAGCAGACATATTATAAGCTGTCTCTTTCGGGGGATACACCCGATTCCGTCAGGGAAATGGCAAAAAACCTGTTTTCGGGCGGCTCCGTTGACGGTGATAACGCTCTTTCAGAAGCTGCTCTTTCCTCAAAATGCTTTTATAATCTCTGCTCTTTAGGTGTACCATTTCCCGTAAACCGTTACGGTGAATATGTAGGCTATAAAACTGACCACGATCCCTATATGAGAGCAACGTCGGCAGGACCTTTAACGTCAAAATTTATGACAGAGGCCCTTGAAAAGCAGGCGAAA
>JAZNAI010000038.1:0-2920 GCA_045586465.1 Acutalibacteraceae bacterium
TGTACCCCAACGGGAAGGAGTATTTACACCGAAAATAAAGGATTCGATGCACTTTTTAACCTCTCTGTAGGAAAGGTTGTCAACCTTTACAAAGGGAGCAAGATATGTGTCGAAGGAGGAGAATGCCTGAGCGCCTGCCCACTCATTCTGCATAAT
Source organism: Acutalibacteraceae bacterium (assembly GCA_045586465.1). GTDB lineage: Bacteria > Bacillota > Clostridia > Oscillospirales > Acutalibacteraceae > RUG806. The sequence goes on from JAZNAI010000038.1 coordinate 157, forward strand.
ACCGAGGAAGTTAACCATCTGGTTGCAGAGCGTTGCAAGGTGGCTTGCAGGAGAAGAAGTGATCTTTCCGGGAACACCGCCGAGACCCTCTTCAATAAGCTGACGGAGTGACCAGCCTGCACAGTAGCCTGTAAGCATTGAAAGGTCGTGAATGTGAATATCGGCATTCTTGTGAGCAGCTGCAATTTCCTCGTCATAAACCTCGGAAAGCCAGTAGTTAGCTGTAATTGCACCTGAGTTTGAAAGAATAAGACCGCCGACTGAGTAAGTAACTGTGGAGTTTTCCTTAACTCTCCAGTCGGAAACCTTAACGTAATTGTCAACAATCTCCTTATAGTCGAGAATTGTGGACTTCATATTACGGATCTTTTCTCTGTTCTTTCTGTAAAGAATGTATGCCTTAGCAATTTCGGCATAGCCTGCCTGAACAAGCACGGATTCAACAGAGTCCTGAATATCTTCAACGGTGATGTAACCGTCCTTTACCTTTGATTCAAAATCTGCTGTTACCTTGAGTGCAAGAAAATCGATGATGTTGGGATGTGTTTCTCTGTTCTGAGCCTCAAAAGCCTTGCTGATAGCGGAAGCAATTTTCGCAATATTAAATTCTGCCTTCTCGCCGTCTCTTTTAATTACCTGATAAGCCATTTGTTTCCTCTCCTTCGTTTCAATGTGTTATGTCAAAAAATAATACCTTCCTGAATGCACATCTCTGCGGTGTGCTTGCATATAATAGCATACCGACCCCTTAAAAATCAATATCTTGTGTTAAGATTTTTTTATTTTCGGAACAATGCACAATATCTTGTTCCTTTTTTGTTATAATTGTCTGCTAAAAAGCCGAAAAATATACTGTTGACACAAGATATTGTGCCAACAGCTCATTTTTATCACTATATGTATTTATCGTGAAACACCTCTTGTTTCACAGAGAAGCACAGACCGTGCTGCCTCTTCAGCCATTTTTATGATTGTCTCCTCGGGGTGGGCTGAACACCCTTCACACAATATGTCGCCCGAGTCCTTAAACTGCTGAAGATAGTATTTTTCACTCTTTCCCAGCATTTTTGCAATTGAAATTATGTCCTCTTTAGTGTGGTATTCCTTAACGACCGTGGTCCTGAATTCGTGGGGAATACCGCTTGACTTTATGAGTTCAATGCTCTTTGCAATTTCCTCATAGGGCACGGCGCTTCCCGACGTAAGAGCATATTTTTCGGGAGTATTTTTAATATCCATAGCAATAAAGTCAACAAGTCCTTCATTTATAAGACTCTTCAGAACTTCGCTTTTACTGCCGTTGGTATCAAGCTTTACCTTATAGCCCTCTGCCTTTATTTTTCTTATAAAATCTCCTATATCCTTATGTAAAAGAGGCTCGCCGCCCGTAATTGCCACACCGTCAAGAATTCCCTGTCTCTTTTTAAGATAGGAAAGAATCTCTTCTTCGGAATAATCTTCCTCTGCCGTGCCGGTAACAAGAGGAGTATTATGGCAGAAGGGACAGCGCATATTACAGCCTGAGGTAAAAAGCGTGCAGGCAGTATGCCCCGGAAAATCAAGTAAGGTCAGCTTCTGAAAACCGCTGATTATCATAAAACATCACCGTAAACTATTGTATATTATAAACCCCTCGGAGTCAATTGCAGAGAGCAGGGAAATTTTTGTTAAAATTATGTTTACTTTTTCGTAAAAGTATATTACATTATATGGTGTAACATATTTTTACCAAAAAGAATTAAGGAGAGAAAACAATGAAAAAGATTTTATCCGTACTTCTTGCAGTAATGCTTCTCGCTTTCTCTGCAGCTCCCGCATTTGCACTTTCAATTGAAGCCGGCATCGACGAGCTCAATGCACAGTTCATTAAGGGTGCAGGTCCCGAAACAAACGGTCTTTCAATTGACTACCGTTATTTCACCCCCGTCAAAGAAAACGACACAAACAAGTATCCTCTTGTTGTTTTCCTTCACGGTATGGGCGGCGGACAGAAGGAAGGCAGTCAGATTGAGTCCTCCAATGCTGCTTACTGGACAAGCGAAGAATTCCAGGCAAGATTCACAAACGGCGGTGCTTTTGTTATCCTTCCCCGCTCCGACGAGTTAAAGGGAGTATGCTGGAATGACGGTACAATTGAACCCTTAAAGGCTGCTATTGACGATTTTATCGCACAGAACAGCGAAAATGTCGACCTTACAAGAATTTATGTAGGCGGCTTCTCTATGGGCGGCAAGATGACCTTAAAGATGGCTATTGCATACCCCGAAATGTTTGCGGCAGCATTCCCCATCTGTCCCGCTTGGGCGCCCTCCGCAACCGCTCTTTCATATATTGCAGATATGCCCGTATGGATGACCTCAGGCAAGCCTGATCCCCTTGTCAACTACTATTTCGGTGTATCAAAAACTTATGAAAAGCTCTGTACTGTATCAAACAACCCCGAAGAAGTAAGGTTTTCAACTCTTAAGAAGGTATGCTTCGAGGACGGAAAAAGATGTCCCAGCGCTCACCACTCCTGGTATGCGGTAAACCACGATATGTTCTCAAGTGAAAACGGCAATTATCCTTATATGACAACGGTTAACGGTCTCGGTGAAGCAGTAACACTCACCTACCCCGACGGTATGATTTCCTGGCTTTGCTCACATACCTCAGACTATAACGGTGAAGCATCAGTCGGCAAGGGCAACCTTGAGAATCTCAGGGAAGCAGAATCAATGGTAGGAATCACCAGCCTTATTGATTTCTTCAAAACACTCTTTGC
>JAZNAI010000039.1:0-4096 GCA_045586465.1 Acutalibacteraceae bacterium
GATATAAACTCTTGTTTCGTAGGGTCTTAAGGTGAAGCCGTTATCGTTTACACCGCAGGACTCGTAGTTGTTGATAGCGAGCTCTGCCTTTGAAAGCTCAAATCCTTCGGGAGCCTTGAATGCAACTGCATTTTCATCGAATGAGCAGACAACAAGAGCCTTCTGTCCGTCAAGATGACGGGAATATACATAAAGGGATTTGCTGTTCTTATAATGCTCCTTATATGAGCCGTAAATCATAAGATCATTTTCTTTTCTGAACTTTATGAGCTTTCTGTAGAAGTTAAGAATGGAGTTGGGATCATTCTCAGCTTCTTCCACATTAATTTCCTTATAGTTGGGGTTAATATGGAACCAAGCTTCGTCAGCTGTTGTAAAGCCGGCATTCTTATCGGCACTCCACTGAACGGGAGTTCTTGCATTGTCACGGGAGGCATACTGAGCAAGCTCCATAGCCTTCTTTGCACCGAGAAGAGACTTTGCAACACCGTAGTTGTTGATTGTGGAAACGTCTGTATAGTCATTGATATCATCAAGAGGACAGTTAAGCATACCGATTTCCTGACCCTGATAGATAAAGGGCGTACCGCACTGGCACATATACATAACGGCTAACATCTTAGCACTTTCTTTTCTGAACTTCGTATTGCCGTAACGGTTTATAATACGGGGCTGGTCGTGGTTTTCAATGTAAAGTGCATTCCATGCCTTGCCGTAAAGGTTTTCCTGCCATCTTGTGTAAACCTTCTTAAGCTTCTTTAAGTTGAACTTTGTCTTGAACCAGCTGTAGAAAAGGCAGTCTGCAGCCATATGCTCGAAATGGAACATCATATTGAGCTGCTGCTCGGGACCTTCGGTGATATGCTTAAGAGCATTTTTATAGGTCATCATAGGAGCCTCACCGACAGTCATACAATCGTACTTTGAAAGAACGTCATTCTTGAATTCGGAAAGGTACTCGTCAAGATGAGGACCGTGCATATACTGCTCAAATCCTGTTGCAACGGGGAACCAATAGGGGCTTGAGGGAAGTCCCTTGGGCTTTGAAATAAAGGTAATAACGTCCTCACGGAAGCCGTCAACACCCATATCAAGCCAGTATCTCATAATGTCCTTAACCTCTTCACGGACCTTGGGGTTATCCATATTAAGGTCAGGCTGTTCAACAGCAAAAAGATGAAGATAGTATTTCTTGAGATTCTCGTCATATTCCCAGGCTCTGCCTGCAAAGGTTGACATCCAGTTATTGGGGTAGCGCTTACCGTTCTTGCCCTTACCCTTATACCAATGGTAATAGTCGTGATAGGGGTTATCCTCACCCTTCTTACTCTCAAGGAACCACTCGTGCTGGTCGGAAGTATGATTAACAACAAGGTCCATAATAACGCGCATACCTCTTTCATGAGCACCGTCAAGAACAGCCTTGAAGTCCTCAAGTGTGCCGTATTCGGGCTGAATGTTGCGGTAATCTGCTATATCATAGCCGTAGTCCTTCTGAGGTGAAACGTAAAGAGGTGAGAACCATATTGCGTCAACACCGAGACTCTTTATGTAGTCAAGCTTTGAAAGAACACCCTTAAGGTCGCCTATTCCGTCACCGTTTCCGTCACAGAAGGAACGGGGCCATACCTGATAAACAGCCATTTCTTTATACCATGATCTGTTAATTTCTGCCATTTCTTTTTCCTCCGATTCAAATAAAATAACTTAAATTAATGCTTTGCCGAGTTCGCCGATATTTTCAAAAGCTGCAGTCGCTTTTATATCCGATTTTTCATACATTTCGGGAGTTGTAACACCCGTATAAACAAGAACCGCTTTCAGACCGTTCTTTACACCGATAGCGATATCGGTTTCAAGTCTGTCACCTACGAAAGCAACCTCTTCCCTCTTACAGCCGATTCTGTTTGTAACGTAATCAACCGTATAAGCATAGGGCTTACCCATAATCAGGTCCGGCTCTCTGCCGGTTGATGCCTTGATAAGTGCCATATAAGAGCCGACATCGGGCATAAAGCCGTCCTTGAGAGGACAGTTTACGTCAGGATGCGTAACGATATACTCTGCCCCCTGCGCAATGTAGTTACATGCCTTATTGAGCTTTTCATAAGTAAGCTCCGTATCAAAGCCGATAACAACGATATCGGGCTTTTCTTCAGTCATCGGGATTTCACCCTTGATAAAGTCTCCCGTAAGATTCTTATTTCCCACAAGATATACCGTTTTTCCGGGACGGTTTCTTTTAAGAAAATCAATCGTTACGTGAGAAGAAATAATAACCGTACCGTCCTTTGCATCATATCCGTATTTTCTTAATTTACCGAGGCATTCCTCCTCATTATGAGAGGAATTATTCGTAAAAAAGAAGAAACGCTTTCCGCTTTTTTCCACGCATTCGGCAAATTCCTTTGCACCGGGAAGAAGCGAATTACCGAGATAAAATGTGCCGTCCATATCAACGACAAAGCATTTTATGCTCTCGAGTACATCCATACAGCTCATAATAATCTCCTTTGAGAGTGAATATATATACACAAACATAATAAAATAATTCCGTATAAATTGCAATAGATTTTTGAATTTGTGTAACAGTTATTTGCAAGTTCCCCGTCAACAATGTCAATTATGCACAACATTTCTTGTGAGTTTCAGGTGCTTTTAACCAAACAAATATTTCCAAATTATAATTTTTTGAAAATTTTTCACTCAGGCTATTGTATTTTTATTTTTATCGCCTATAATATACTTATTATTTATTTGTAATTCCCCGGAGGTGTCTTGAATGGCTGACCATACAATGCCCATCAACTTAACAGAAAAGAAAGCACAGGATCTCAAAGAGACTATCCGTGACGTTTACAATGCACTGGATGAAAAGGGATATGACGCTATTAATCAGCTTGCCGGCTATATTATCAGCGAGGATCCCACTTACATCACCTCCCACAACAACGCACGTGTCAACATCACGCGCCTTGACCGTTTTGATATCCTTACGGAAATACTGAACAATTACTTCAATAAATAACACCATATTATCAGGAAGGATAAACACCAATGGCAACAGAATTTCTTACCTACAAAGGCTATCCCCTTGCAAGAAGCGGCAAGATAATTTATTTCGGCAATGCTTATGATCCTTACGTTGTAATGATACGCATTGCATCAATGAAGAAGGTCGGCGAGATTGAAATGGCTGACAGAATTCTTCTTCAGCTTCAGAGAACTGACCCCACTCTCCCTCCCAATGAGGTTATTGCAAAAAATGCTGAAAGAAAAGGTCTCGGTGAAGCAATGGAGCTCGCTGCAGCTTGGCTTGAAAAGGCAAACGCAAAAGCAATGAAATAACAGCCTGGGAATTTCCGTGAGGAAATTCCTTTTTTTTGCTTCGGTAAACGCACAATAGAATTGACAAAACGAGTATTATAATGATAAAATATTAAAAGAATAATATCTTTCGGAGGCTCAGGTTTTGCGCAATATAGGAATCAACGTTTCAAAGAATATTTCCTTCGGCACGGAAGAATATATAAGCTGTCTGGCAAAAACCGGCTTTAACTGTATTTTCACCTGCGGAAACGATGATGATTTCGTCGCTTTCGTCAGCAAAAAGTGCCAGGAATATAACCTGATTTATGAAACTCTTCATGCTCCCTTTGACGGAATAAACAGGCTCTGGGACAAGCAAGAGGGTAAGGAGCTTATTGACATTCTCTGTCACAGCGTTGACCTGGCAGCGGATAACGGAATCGGGATAGTAATAACCCATTTAAGCTCAAAGGAAAACTGCCCTCCCGTAACCGATGCAGGACTTCTGAATTTTGACAGACTCGTGAATTACGCCGCAAAGAAGAATATATTAATCGCCGTCGAAAACCAGAGAAAGCTCGGCAATATTGCAACTATTCTCGAGCAATACGGCAAGGAAACAAACGTCGGCTTCTGCTGGGACGTGGGACACGAAAAATGCTTCGCAAAAGGCCGTGAATATATGCCCCTTTTCGGTGACAGATGTATAGCCACACACATTCACGACAACAATATGATTTATAACTGCGACGAACACCTTCTGCCCTTTGACGGACAGATTGATTTC
>JAZNAI010000040.1:0-2509 GCA_045586465.1 Acutalibacteraceae bacterium
ATAGTATATTATAGAAAAATTAATTGTAAAAAACAATCGTATGAGAAGAAATTTTCAGATTTTACGTTAATGTGCCGTTTTTCAGGAAACGGTGCAGGAGCGTGAAATGTGGAAATTTATCTGAAATATATGCAATCTGTCCTGCCGGTCCGTGATAAACTAACTTATAAGGTCTGATAAAAAGTCCGCCAAAGTCTCGAAAAAGCTCGAAGAAATTGGCGGATTTGTGATTTTCGGCGGTGGCAAGGCGTACACAGGTACTCCGAACCGCCGAAAATCAAGCACTTTAATATTATTTGTGCGAATGAAATTCAGGATTTCTGTCTTGCTTTTCAGCGGCAGTAACTCCGTATTGATTACCGTGCGTCAAAAACGGTTATTTGTTCGAGCTTTTTCCTGTCGCAGGAACTGTGTGCCAGATGTCACGTGCGTAATCGTTGATTGAACGGTCAGCTGCAAAAATGCCTGCACCTGCAACATTATAAAGCGACATTCTGTTAAGGACTTCTTTGTTGTTGAAAATCTCTTCAGCCTTAGCCTGAGCGATTGAGTAATCAGCAAAATCTGCAAGCACCATATAGGGGTCGTGATGCTTGATTGTTTCACCGATTTCGGGGAAGGATTTTCCTGAAATAAGATTTGAATTGATAAAATCAAGAGTCTTGCGGATTCTGGGATTGTTGTGATAGAATCTTTCGGGGTTGTAGCCTGCCTTCTTAAGCACGTTAACCTCGGGAGTTTTCATTCCGAAGAGGATGATATTGTCGTCACCCACAGCCTCGTGAATCTCAACGTTTGCACCGTCAAGAGTACCGAGGGTAACGGCACCGTTAATCATAAACTTCATATTGCCCGTACCCGATGCCTCTGTGCCCGCAAGTGAAATCTGCTCACTTATATCTGCAGAGGGAATAAGAAGCTCTGCCTTCGTTACGTTGTAATCCTCAACGAAAACAACCTTGAGGTATTTGCTTGCAACGGGGTCGGAATTGATCATATCGGCAAGTGCGGTGATAAAGCTTATTATCTTCTTTGCCATATAATATCCGGGAGCGGCCTTTGCACCGAAGATATAGGTGTGGGGAGTGTAATTGCCGTTGGGATTTTCCTTGATTTCAAGGTACTTGCTTAAGATATGGAGTGCGTTCATTTCCTGACGCTTGTACTCGTGAAGACGCTTTACCTGAATATCGAAAACGGAATCTGTATCAAGCTTTACGCCCGTTGTTTTGTAGATGTAATCTGCAAAACGCTTCTTGTTATTGTTCTTTATCTTGCCGAGCTTTTCGAGTACAGCCTTGTCATCTGCAAATGCCTTGAACTTTTCAAGCTCCGCACCGTTTACGATAAAGCCGTCGCCGATTGTATCGCAGAGAAGGGAGGTAAGCTCGGGGTTTGCCTGGCAAAGCCAGCGTCTGTGAGCAATGCCGTTTGTAACGTTTGTAAATTTCTCGGGCGTAAGTCTGTAGTAATCGTTGAAGACAGTGTCCTTGAGAATCTGTGAGTGAAGTGCGGAAACACCGTTTACGCTGTGGCAGGCTGCAACACAGAGATTAGCCATCTTTACTGCGCCGCCCGAAATAACAGCGGTTCTTTCAACGTAATCAGCATCGTGTGTGCATTCCCATACGTATGAGCGGAAGCGGTTGTCGATTTCCTTGATAATCTGATAAATACGGGGAAGCAGACGGATAACGAGCTCCTCGCTCCAGCATTCAAGAGCTTCTGCCATAACCGTATGATTAGTATATGCAACGGTTGAAGTAACAATTCTCCAGGCATCGTCCCAGCCGTAGCCGCATTCGTCAAGAAGAATTCTCATAATTTCGGGAATAACGAGAGTAGGATGTGTGTCATTGATGTGAATTGCCATTTTTTCGGGCATATTGTCAATGCTGCCGTGCTCTCTTAAATGTCTTCTCATTATATCCTGAATAGAAGCGGAAACAAGGAAATACTGCTGCTTGAGACGAAGGCTCTTTCCCTCAGGGTGATTGTCGGAGGGGTAAAGCACCTTGCTTATGGTGCTTGCCATAGCGTTTCTTTCAATAGCCTTGAGGTGCTGACCCTCGTTGAAAAGGTTCATATCAAAGCCTGTGCCCTCACTTGACCAGAGTCTTAAAACGCTTACACCTCTGCCGTCCTTACCTGCAACGAACATATCGTAGGGAACAGCCTTGATTGTGTAGGGATCAATGATTTCAACCTGATGTCTGCCCTCGTTCCAGCTGTCAACAACCTTGCCCTCAAAGTTGATATGAACGGAGCTTTCCTCTCTCTTCTGAAGCCAAACGTCTCCGCCGGGAAGCCATTCGTCGGGCATTTCTGTCTGCCAGCCCTCAATAAGCTTCTGTCTGAAAATGCCGAACTCATAAAGAATAGAATATCCTCTTGCAGGATAGCCTGAGGTTGCAAGACCGTCAAGATAGCATGCGGCAAGCCGTCCGAGACCGCCGTTAAAGTCGGAGGGCCAAGCGGTCTTAGGAAGACAATAGTAGGCCTCAACTCC
>JAZNAI010000041.1:0-8227 GCA_045586465.1 Acutalibacteraceae bacterium
AGCTCAAGATAACCGCTTCCGTCCTTAAGGGGATATCTGAGATGCCAGAAATGGCCTGCCTGCTCCTCATACTCAACCTCAGCGTCTGAAATTGAGGTAAGACAAACGGGACACCAGTTTACCATACGGTTGCCGCGATAGATGAGACCCTTGTCATAGAGCTTCATAAATACGGTACGTACAGCTTCGGAGCAGCCTTCGTCAAGAGTGAAGCGTTCACGTGTCCAGTCACATGAGGAACCGAGCTTTTTGAGCTGTTCAACAATTCTTCCGCCGTACTGCTTCTTCCAATCCCATGCTCTTACAAGGAACGCTTCTCTTCCGAGGTCTTCTTTTGTGATCCCCTCGTTTCTCATAGCTTCAACTATCTTTGCTTCTGTTGCGATTGAAGCATGGTCTGTACCGGGAAGCCAGAGGGTATCAAAGCCTGCCATTCTCTTGTAACGGATAAGAATATCCTGAAGAGTATTGTCAAGGGCGTGACCCATATGAAGCTGACCGGTAATATTGGGAGGCGGAATAACAATTGTGTATGTAGGCTTATTCATTTCACACTTTGCGTGGAAATACTTTCCGTCGAGCCAGGATTTATAAATTCTGTCCTCTACGTTTTTTGGATCATAAAGTTTTTCAAGTTCTTTGCTCATATCGATAACCTCTTTTTCAAAAAATCAGAGTATTTAACTAAAATATTATAACACTTCTTTTAATACTTGTAAATATATTAATATAACAAAAAGTCCTTCAAAGCAGAATATCTTTTGTTCTGCTTGTTGTTATTTATCATTTTCCCAACCTTTTCCTCGTCTCCCACAACGACAAGGATTTTCTTTGCACGTGTCACTCCCGTGTAAAGCAGATTTCTGTACATAAGCTTCGGAGGGCAGTCAAGAAGAGGCATAATAACAACGGGATATTCACTGCCCTGACTTTTATGCACTGTCACGGCATAAGCGTGCTCAAGCTCAGAAAGATTGTCGGACGGATAGTCTGCAACTCTGTCATCAAACTCAATCTTCATCGTACCTGCCGCATAGTTTATCTTTTTGAGGATTCCGATATCTCCGTTAAAGATACCCTCGCCCTCTTCGTTGCCTTTTTTCCAGAAAATATCATAGTTATTCTTTGTCTGCATAACCTTGTCTCCCTCACGGAAGACTCTGCCGCCCGAGGTGCGAAGCTCATTTTTTGTTCTGTGGGGAGGATTGAGCACCGCCTGAAGACGTCTGTTGAGATTTACGGTTCCGAGGTCACCCTTTCTCGAGGGACACAGAATCTGTATATCATCAAAGGGCGAAAAGCCGTAAGCATCGGGCAGTCTTTTTGCACTTAACTGCACCACGGTATCGGAAGCAGTCACAACATCCTCTCTTTTCATAAAGAAAAAGTCAGATTCGTTTACGTGAAGCTCGGGCTTTTCTCCCGAAATAATGCGGTGTGCATTCATAACAATGAGGCTTTTCTGTGCCTGACGGAAAATCTCCGTAAGGCAGACAACGGGAAGAATTCCCGCACCTATAAGGTCGTTAAGCACGTTACCGGGACCTACAGACGGAAGCTGCTCAGAGTCCCCTACAAGAATTATGCGGCACCCCATAGGAACAGCATCAAGAAGACTTGAAAAAAGCTCCGCATCAACCATTGACATTTCATCAACAATAACTGCCCCCGCAACAAGAGGATCAGATGCATCCCTTCTGAAAACAGCCTTATCGTTACTGTCCCATTCCACCTCAAGAAGACGGTGAATGGTCTTGGCTTCTCTGCCTGTAACCTCACTCATTCTCTTGGCGGCTCTGCCCGTAGGCGCACACAGAAGCACATCAACTCCTCTGTTTTCAAGAACGTCAATAATACCTCTTACAGCTGTGGTTTTACCCGTACCGGGACCGCCCGTAAGAATAAGAAGACCTTTTTCCGCAGCGGTAAGAATTGCTTCTTTTTGCTTTTCGGCATAAAAAATGCCGTTTTTCATTTCAGTTTTTTCAATTTCCGCCTCGGCAAAAAGTACCTTTGAGGGAGGAAATTTAAGAATGTTTTTCATTCTTGCGGCAATTGAGCTTTCCGCCATAAACATTTCAGGAAGAAAAACGAATTCATCCCTGTCAATTTCACGGGAAACAAGCAGTTTTTTTTCTAAAAGATAATCCACGGAAATCTCAGTTTCGTCCTCTGTTATACCGAGAAGAGCAGAAGCCGGAGAAGCTAATTTTCGTCTCGGAATACAGGTGTGCCCGTTGAGGAGATTATGTCTTATAATATGCAGAATACCTGCGGAATTCCTGTTTTCCGAGGAGGGTATAACCCCCATATCACGGGCTAATTTTTCTGCCCTTTCGAAGGAAAATCCATTTACGGTTCCGCATAGAATATAAGGGTTATCCCTTATAAGCTTCAGGGCATTTGCCCCGAAATATTTATAAATAGCAGTACACTCAGAGGGTGAAATACCAACATTTTCAAGCTCAACCATAAGCTTTCTCATAGAGTACTGTCTGTTGAACTCAGCTGAAATATTAAGTGCCTGAGGCTTTGATATTCCTCTTATGACAGCAAGCTTTTCGGGCTCTGATTCAAGGATTCTGAAGCTGTCCTCACCGAAATGCTCAATAATTTTAAGAGCGGTCTTAGGTCCTATTCCCTTGACGGCACCGGAAGCAAGATATCTGTAGAGCTTTGCCGTTGTATCGGGAAGACTTCTTTCATATGCACTTATTTTGAACTGTCTTCCGAAAACATCGTGAGAGCCCCACTCCCCGATAAGCGTCATTTCTTCTCCGGGAGCAGGCTCGGAAACGGTACCGACAGCAGTTACTATCTCTCCGTTTATATTAACTTCAAGCACGGTAAACAGATTTGCAGTATTATGAAATACCACGTTTTCTATAATACCCGTAATTCTTTCTTCTGATGGATTAGTGCTCATCTGCCGTTTTTTCTCCGCCGTCTTCTTCCGCATTTTCTTCAGTTCTGAACGCATAAGTGTCGCTGTCAAAGTTCTTTTTTTCTTTAAGCAGTATGCCGATGCCATTCGCCGCACATTCACCGGGATTCTCGGCAACAATGGCCTTTACCTTTGTTTTACGGGACAGAAGACTGCCAATACCGTAGAGATTTGCGCTGCCGCCGGTGAGAATTATTCCGTTTTCGGCAATATCTCCGCAAAGCTCGGGAGACGTATTTTCAAGAACTCCGAAAACAAGCGACAAAATGCCGTCAAGCTTCGGTTTCAGCACATCATATATCTCTTCTGCGGTAATTTCGACCTGTACGGGGAAGCCGCTTTCGGTATTTTTTCCGCAGACTATCAGCCCCAGATCAACATTTCTCGGCACGGCAGAGCCTATGGTCATTTTGATATCCTCAGCCGTAGATGCTCCGATTTCAACCTTATAGTTTTTTGCAATATATTCGATTATCGCCTTTGTAAAGTCATTTCCGCCGATATTCACGGTATCGGAAAGTGCAATATTTCCCAAGGCAACAACGCTGCAGTTTGTAACTCCTCCGCCGATATCAAGCACCATAGTGCCCTTCTTATCCGAGCGGCTCACACCTGCACCGAGAGCTGCACACAGAGCCTCGTCAACAAAGCAGGCCCGTCCTGCTCCTGCCGACATTATAACATCATAAACCGTCTTCTTCTGCAAGGGTGTTACGGTACCCGGAACACACATCATAACGTCAGGCTTGAATAATCTTCCTCTGCAGACCTTATTAATGCAGTTTTCAAGCATAAGACCTGCCTGTCTGCGGTCAATCACTATACCGTCTTTTATGGGATAAACAGCTGACATTGATTCGGGAAGCTTTTCACACATAGCCTTGGCTTCGTTGCCGAATGCGAGAGTTTTTCCGGAATATTTATCAACAACAGCAACGGAAGGCTCACACATAACGATGCCCTTGCCTTCAACAAAGACAGTGAAGCTGGTTGATCCGAAATCTATACCTATTTTAAGTCCCGGCAAAAAAAACACCTCTCTCAGAAGACATAATAATTCATTATATGATAACATATCGGGGAAATTTTGTCTATAGATAAAATGATTAATTTCCGGCTTTTCCTTATCATTTTTGCACATAAGAACCGATATCATTTTGTAGGATTCACACAGAATTCTATACTTTCTTCAATTTGTGTTTTCATTAAAAAATTTTTATGATAATATGATTATATCAGGTACAAAAGGAGAGATTTTTATGGCAAGCGTACATAGTGTTTATCACTTCCCCTCTGCTACAGGTATTGCTGATATATTTCTTCAGTCATACTGTCCCGAGGACAAGGAAAATATCAAAGGTGTAATTTCAATTGTTCACGGAATGGCAGAGCATTCTGACAGATATATTGAAATTGCAGAGTACATCTGCACTAAAGGCTATGCGGTGTTTATGCACGACCACGCAGGCCACGGAAAATCGGTTGAAAGTGAGGATGACCTCGGCTATTTCTCAAAGGAAGACGGCAACGAAAAAATCGTTGATGATGTAAAGCACGTTATAGAAATCATAAACAAGGAATTGCCCGGTAAGCCCGTTATTCTCTGGGGACATTCTATGGGTTCATTCGTAACAAGACGGTTTATTGCAAAATACCCCGACTATGCTACAGGTGCAGTAATCTGCGGTACGGCAGGAGCTAATCCTGCGGCAGGAGCAGGTATACTCATTGCAGGACTAATCGAAAAGCTTCTCGGCGGACATCACCGCTCTGATTTTCTTGACAAAATGGCTTTCGGCACGTACAACAAAAATTTTGAAAAGAAAACGGGCTTTGAATGGCTTTCGGTCAACGAAGAAAACGTTGCGGTTTATGTAAAGGACCCTCTTTGCGGATACCGCTTTACGGCAAACGGCTTCAAAAACTTATTCGCACTTCTTAAAAGCGTTTCAGGCAAGGACTGGTACAATGCGGTACCCGATATTCCCCTTCACCTTATTGCAGGCGATACAGACCCCGTAGGCAACTACGGCAAGGGCGTAGAAGAGGTTTACAATAAGCTTCTCGGCAGCGGTCACAGCAAGGTCAGCATCAAGCTCTATAAGGGTCTGAGACACGAAATACATAATGAAAACGAAAGATATGAGGTCCTCGACGATATCGTGAGCTTTGCAGATTCGATTTCATAAAAAAAGAGCGATACGGAAAACCGTATCGCTTTTAACTTTATTTTTTTCTTATTTGAGGTAGCCCATTGCAACCCAGCCTGTGATTCCGCCGTAGGTTGTTTTGCCCCAGTATTTTGCGTATTCATTAGATGTGTTTGCATCGTGATATACGTCTACAATGGTAATTTCTGAGCCGAAGGGCACCTGAGCAATGGAGAGTGAAGAAACGTTGTGATCTTCACGCATATTAAGGTGAGGCTCAGCGGTTACCGTGTATGTACCGGTGGCAAATGCGCTGCTGGGACCTGATGATGTAGGCTCTGTAGAAGCGGCAGTAGTATTTTCGGGAACAGAGGGTGCAGTTGTTGCCTCGGGAAGCGTGGTTGTTTCATCTGCAAGGGTTGTTCCTTCAACGGGTGCAGTTGTTACTTCACCGGGAGTTACAATATTTCCGGAATAAGCGTTTGCAAGGTATTTCATTGAAACCCAGGCATCCCATCCCTTATAAACAGTTCTGCCCCAGTACTTATAATCCTCTTCAGCCTCAGCATCATATTTTACTTCAGTAATTGTAAGAAGCGTTGCGTTATCTATTGCAAGAATCTGCTCGCCGTCCTTAGAGGGCTCTTTTCTGAGATTGAGCTTGCCGTTTCCGCCTACGTTTACGGTATACTGACCGGGAGCGTACTTTTCGGCAGGTGATGTTGTAATTTCAACGGGCATTGTAGTGGTTTCGTCTGCGGGAAGAGTTGTATCCTCTTCATTTCCGGATTTGCTCATTGAAATTATAACAGATGCGAGAACCGCAATAACTACAATTGCAACAATAACTGCAGCAAGACAAAGTCTTAAGAACTTTTCACTTTTGCCCTTTTCGGGAGCAACCTCTTCGTTCTCTGCTTCTTCAAAAATTTCCTCTTCGTAATTCTTGTTCATAGCTTTTCTCCTGTTGTTTTATATTCTTTACGCAAGACATTATACACGAAAAAAAGGTCGTTTTCAAGTGTTTTATACAATCTCGCCGTAAGCAATTTTATTTCCCGTAAATTTATCTGCATCAAATTCTTTTCCGAGAATCTTTACACTCTTTGCCAGCTTCTTTGTTCTTACAAACTCATTCTTACCGGGACAGAAGGGATAAATGCCGATTGTGGAGAAAACATACCAAAGTGCCATTGAGCCGTTATCCTCGTCACCGGGGAAGCCGTCATCCTCAAAGGAGAACACCTCATTGCACATTTTTTCTACCCAATAGGAGGTCTTTTCCACATCTCCCATTTCGGAATAGATGTAGGGAAGGTGGAAGCTCGGCTGATTGGAGATTGCACACTGACCGAAGTCGGCAGCCGCCATCTCGGTCATTTCGTGGATTTCACAGCCGTAGCCTGCATTTTCATAAGCGGGAGGAGTTGCAAAAAGCTCATCAATTTTCTTAAGAAGCTCTTCTCTTCCGCCGTAAAGCTTTGCCAGCCCCTCCATATCGTGAGGTACGGCAAAGGAATTCTGCCAGGCTGAGCCTTCTGTGTAATCCCTGCCCCAGGCTATAGGACAAAAACCGGGACGGAAGGAGCCGTCCCGGAATTTAGGACGCATAAAGCCTGTTTCCTTATCAAAGAGATTCTTGTAATTGTCGGCTCTTAAGTAATATTCCTTTGCAATATCGTCTTTACCGAGCAGCTCTGCAATTTTTGCAATACACCAGTCTCCGTAAGCGGCATCAAGGGTGAGGTTTACGCTTTCCCTGTGTGCTTCAATAGGCACGTAACCGAGACGAACGTAGCTCTCTGCACCGCTTCTGCCGTAATCATCGTCAGGGGAATTCACGTTTGCGTGCTTAAGCATCCCCCCGAGTGCCTGCTCCATAGTCTCCTTGTCCATAAGTCCCTTTACTGCGGCATCGCAAAGCACAGCATCTATAAGAGTACTTGGCATACAGCCTCTTTCGCCGATAGAGGGCCAACGGGGAAGCCAGCCGCACTCGAGATAATCATTTACAAAAGCACGGCACATTTCCCTATATTCATCCTTTGCGACAAGTGCGTAGAAGGGATAGCAGGTTCTGTAGGTATCCCAGAATCCGTTATCCGTATATCTTACACCGGGAAGAATCTTGCCGCTTGAGGGTGCATAGTGAACAGTCTCTCCCTTTTCGGTTATTTCGTAGCACTTATGGGGATAAAGGAAAGCTCGGTACATACAGGAGCAGAAGGTTTTCATCTGCTTTTCGTCTACTGCCTCAATTTCAACACGGGAGAGATATTCTTCCCATATTTTTTCGGCATCCTCTCTTATGCAGTCAAAACACTTTCCTTCCGTATCCTGACGGAGGTTTTCCTTTGCCTGATCGAAGCTTATATAAGAGGTAGCAACAAAGGCATCAACTCTGTCACCCTTTACCTTCAGGTGAATACCCACCATATCGCCTGCAACGTTATTGGTTACGCTGCGGCACTTATCCGTACCGACAACATTTTCGTCTGCTGAAATCTGACCCTCACTGAACTTTACAACGGTATACATTCTGAAGTTTACAGCTTTGTCGTCACCGCAGTTGGTTACAATGGCATAAAGGGTATTTTCTTCGGGTTTATATTCATAAGAGCAGTAATCTCTGAAAGGAAGAACGGAAAACCAGTTGTCTTCGAAGTCATCAAACTGAACTCTTACAGCACCGCCTCTTTCTGTAGGCGTAATCTCAAAAACACTTCTGCTTTTCAGGAAATTCAGCTTCATGTATGAAGGAGTCATTATAGCCTCCTTCGGTCTGTACCCTGACCAGCGGTTGTTGTTAAAAATGGGTTTTCTCTTCTGAGGCATAAAAACAACAGTACCGTAATCGGCAATCCAGGGGCTTGGCTGATGTGTGATTCTTACTCCCTCAAGGCTTCTTGCATCAGGGTGAAAAAACCAGCTGTTTTCACTTGATGTTTGTGCAGCAAATGCACACATTGCAAAGGGTCTCTGAATAAGCGGAAGAGTATTGCCGTTGGAGAAACGGTGAACGGAAGCACTTCCCTGCCTGATATTTACATATTCGGAATAACTCATAATAATGTCCCTCTTTCGAAAAACAGCCCGGAAAAAATACCCGGGCTGTAAAATTTTTATTTAACCC
>JAZNAI010000042.1:0-2192 GCA_045586465.1 Acutalibacteraceae bacterium
TATTATAAGGATATGTACGGTGTAAACCGTCAGAAGAAAAAAGAAGGCTTCAGAACAAAATCTGAAGCCGAGGCGTATGTTAATGAATTCAAGAATAAGGAAAGCGGTTCTGTTACGATGACCTTTGCAAGTCTGGCTGAAGAATATCTCAAGAATTGCAAGGTTATGCTGAAGCCTACTACATACTACAATAAGGAGTGTATGGTTAAATGCAAGTTCCTCCCGTTTTTTGGTGATATGCCTCTTAATGAAATAACAAAGCGTCACGTAAGGAAATGGCAAGTTGAAATGATGGATCCCGAAAACGGATATTCCGCCACATATCTCAGAAACCTGCACAGTCAGCTGAACGCTATATTTAATTATGCAGTTGATAATTATGATTTGCCGAAGAATCCTTCTCGCGATGCCGGTGCTATGGGTAAGAAAAAATCAAACAGATGCAAAATCTGGCAAAAAGAGGATTTTGAACAGTTTGTTGAAGCTGTTTCAGATAAGGAAATGTCAAAGGTTATGTTCAATGTTTTGTTTTACAGTGGCATACGCGAAGGCGAATTGCTTGCTCTCACACTCAGGGATTTTGATTTTAAGAACAATAGAATCAATGTAAATAAATCCTATGCAAGACTAAAAGGCAAGGATCTGATTATGTTGCCTAAAACAGAAAAGAGCATAAGAAAGGTATATATGCCTGAATCAGTTATGAAGATGGTTCAGGAATACAGCAAGTCATTATATGATTATAAGCCGACGCAGAGGCTGTTTCCGACAAATAAGAGGGTACTACTGAAGGAAATGAAAAGAGGAAGTGAGATTTCCGGTGTTGAGAAAATACACATTCATGATATTCGTCATTCACACGCTTCCTTGCTTCTTCAGATGGGAGTAACGATGCTTGAAATCAGTGAGCGACTTGGTCATGAAGATATTAAAACGACACTTGAGACCTACACCCACCTGTATCCCAATAGTCATAGCGATACTGCCCAAAAGCTTGAGAAATTGATGTAAAAAATACTTTTTAGTACGTTTTTAGTACGCTGCACAATAAAAAAAGTCCGGAAGCCTTGAAAAATAAGGCTTCCGGGGATTATTGGAATTATTCCCACTCTATTGTGCCGGTGGGTTTGGGGGTGATGTCGTAGAGGACACGGTTGATGCCGTCAACCTCGGAGGTGATACGGGCAGTAACCTTACGAAGGACAGAGTAGGGGATTTCCTCGATTGTTGCAGTCATAGCATCTGTGGTGTTTACGGCACGGATGATTGCAGACCAGCATTCGTAACGGCTGTCATCCTTAACGCCGACGCTCTTCATATCGGGGACAACCACGAAATACTGCCATACCTTTTCTGCGAGACCGTTGAGGTCAAATTCCTCACGAAGGATAGCATCAGCTTCTCTGAGAGCGTGAAGACGGTCTCTTGTGATAGCACCGAGGCAGCGAACGCCGAGTCCGGGACCGGGGAAGGGCTGACGGTAAACCATAGCGTGGGGGAGACCGAGAGCTTCGCCTACAACTCTTACTTCGTCCTTGAAGAGGAGCTTGATGGGCTCAACAAGCTGCATTTCCATTTCTTCGGGAAGACCGCCTACGTTGTGATGTGACTTAACAGCCTTTTTGCCTTCTGCCTGCTTGATGCTTTGGAGAATGTCGGGATAAATTGTGCCCTGAGCAAGGAAGGAGATGCCGTCGAGCTTTGCAGCCTCTTCATCAAAAACGTTGATGAATTCTGCGCCGATGATTTTACGCTTGCTTTCGGGGTCGGAAACGTTTTCAAGCTTGCCGAGGAAGCGGTCGGTTGCATCAACATAAACAAGGTTTGCATCAAGACCGTTTCTGAAAACCTCAATAACATTTTCACTTTCGCCCTTACGCATAAGGCCGTGGTTAACGTGAACACACACAAGCTGCTTGCCGATTGCCTTGATAAGAAGAGCCGCAACTACTGATGAGTCTACACCGCCTGAAAGAGCAAGAAGAACCTTTTTATCTCCAACCTGATTACGTACGAGAGCAACCTGCTCCTCAATAAAAGCGTTGGCAAGTTCAACAGTTGTAATTCGTGACATTGATTCGGGTCTTTTGTTTGAATCCATATATTGTTTCCTCCTTGAGAAAAATTAACGCTGTTAAAAGTGATGATTTATTATAAAATATCTGAAAACAAAAATCAACAGTATTTTTACC
>JAZNAI010000043.1:0-4226 GCA_045586465.1 Acutalibacteraceae bacterium
TGAAGCAAAGACGTGTACCGTCCTTTTTAGCAGGAAGAATTGTGCAGGCGGTAAAGTCAAGACCGATACCTACAACGTCATCCTTTGAAACACCGCTTTCCTTAAGAACTGCAGGGATAGTGTTATAAAGAACATCAAGATAGTCCTGAGGATGCTGTAAAGCCCAGTCAAAGCCGAGCTTCTTTCCCGAGGGAAGGCATTCCGACATAACGGAATGGGGATATTCAAAAACAGCGGAGGATAATTCCTCACCCGTTTCATTATTTACAATAAGAGCTCTGCCTGAGAGTGTACCGTAGTCAACACCAATTGAAAATTTTGCCATTATTTAGTCCTCGCTTTCACTTTTATAGTTTTCGGGATTCACGGCACTTACGTATACCGTGTTATAGACGTGATATATTACAAAACCCGGATTTGAAGCCGGAGGTTTTTTCAGATTTTTAACCTTAGTGTAGTCAACCTCTACCATACCTCTGTCCTTAACCGAAGAAAAGTATGCGGCACAGCTTGCGGCAAACTCCATTGCCTTATTTGTGGCTTCCCTGCCTTCAAGTGACAGAATTACGTGAGAGCCGGGAGCCTTTTGTGCGTGAAACCACACATCGTTCTTTGAGGCTTTCTTAAAGGAAAGATTATCGTTCTGTATGTTATTTCTGCCGACGTACACCTTAAATCCGTCAGGGGCGTCAAATTCAAGAAACGGCAAAGGAGCATTTTTCTTGTTCTTGGTGCCTGTTTTACTTTTTAAGAAGCCTGCCGTTGACAGCTCAGTTCTGATTTCACCCAGCTCTCTCTCGGTTTCGGCACGGGATAATTCGTCCTTTACCGTAATAAGGTATTCAAGGTCTGACATTCCCTTTTCAATAAGCTCCGAAAGCATTTTTCGTGCGGTCTGTGCTTTTCTGTATTCCTTATAGTACCTCTGTGAGTTAGCAGAAGGAGAAAGATGCGGAAGAACGGGAATTCTGACGGTTTTATAATCGTCATAGTAATTCTGAACCTCGTAATAATCTCTTCCCTTATCAAGTGCGTACAAATTTGCATTGATAAGCTCTGCAAAAATTCTTTTGCTTTCGCTGTCCTCGGAGGCGGCAAGCTCCTCACGCTGAACGTTTATTTTACGTGAAGTACGCTCAATTAACTGGTCAACGGTTCTGTAAAGGTCCTCAGCCTTGGAGCGAGCACGCTGAAGTCTTTCCTTCTCAAAATAGAAAATATCCGGAATTTCCGAAAGAGTTTCGGTAAAATGAACCTTTGCGCTGTTATCGTAAAGGGTGAGCGGCATATAGGAAAACTCAAGGTAATTGCCGTTAACATCAGTTAAGTAACAGGGCTTGCATTGACCTGAAATTACTGCTTCCTTAAGTAAGGTCAGCTCATGCAGAAGGCGCTGACGCATACCTTCTGTCATATCGGACACTAAAACGTCACCGAGGGTTATTCTGTAAGCAATTTCACGGGAAATAAGAGGAGATATTCCGCTCACAGCCGTCATAACTGCAGAAGACAGCTTTTTGTCTCGAAGGGTGAGAATTTTCTCAGCCGCTTCATCTGCTGAATTTTCGGTCAGAGAAAGCTTTACCTGCTGAGGGGGAAGCTTATATTCTCTTCCCGGTAAAATCTCACGGAAGGAGGATTTTGATGCATCAACACGCTTAAGAGCATCAATAATAACACCGTTCTCGTTAAGAAGAATACAATTAGAATACTGTGCCATAATTTCGACAACAAGAGTTCTTTTTACTCTGTCACCGATTTCATTCGTTGCATCCATTTCAATTAACAGAATTCTGTCAAAGCCTATCTGCCTGATATCTCTTATGACCGCACCGCCGAGCTGTTTTCTTAAAAGCATACAAAGCATAGGCGGAGTCTGCGGATTTTCGGGAGAATACTCAGTAAAATTGATTCTCGGAGAGTTACCCGAAACAGATATAAAAAGCTTCTTTGTTTCTGTTCTTGTGCGAAGGGATATTACTATCTCATAGCGTGTGGGAAGATAGATTCTGTCTACCTTTGCACCAATTGCAAAATCTGCTATTTCGTTTTTGAGAAAGTGAAGAAAAATACCGTCTGTTGCCATTTATTTCTCCGTTATAACGGTACCTGCAAAGGGGGACACGCAGAATACCGTGCAGTTGAATTCATTATTAAGATTATCGGTCAGTTTTTTAACAACGGGAATTTCGGACTCAAAATGACCGACAGTAAAAAGCGAAATTCCCTTTTCCTTTGCTTCAAGAAATTCGTGATATTTGGCTTCGCCCGTAATGAAAGCATTACAGCCGAGTTTTATTGCATCATCAATAAAATCCGCACCGGCACCTGAGCAAAGTCCGATTTTAGTTATATTTTTTTCTGCATCGGTGTATGATACGGCACAGCTGAGCTTGTTTCTGAGATACGCTGAAAGCTCCTCTGCCGAAAAAGCGGTTTCGGGGAAGCATACATTAAGAAAGGTCGGCTTCGTGTCAGCATAAACCTTTTGGTAGGCAAAAGACAATGCCTCACACAGAGCGTCATTTACACCGCCCGGTGCCCTGTCGAGATTCGTGTGTGCTGAAATTACGGAAATTCCGTGTATTAAAGCATTGTATAAGTAAGAATCATCCGTAACGGATTTTACGGGTGAAAATATTACGGGATGATGGGAAACAACAAGATTGGCACCGATTTTTACTGCATAATCAATAACATCCTTGCTGACATCAAGGCAGACCACAGCTTTTGTTACTTCGCTATTAAGACTGCCGAGAAGATGTCCCGAATTATCCCACTCCTCCTGAGAGGAAAAAGGGGCAAAGGAATCTATGTAATTGAAAACATCAAGAACCTTCATTTTCAGTCCCCTTTTCATAGTAATTTCTGATTGAAAGAAGTCTGTTATATTCCGCTGATGCTTCTTCCCTGCCCTTCAATGCTGCAAGCTTTACATCAACCCTGTGAAGCTGTCTGTCAACATAAAGAGCATTGATTTCATCTCCCGGAGGAAGATATCCGAACTGACAGAAGCCGTCGTCCGCTTCACGGTCTTTACCGTCAAAGTCTGCGGATATACAGCAATATACCTTACCTGCATCCGTGACAAATTTTTCTTCTGTAACGGAAAAGCCGTTTGATAACAGAAATTTTCTTACATCCTCGGAATGAGTCATCGGCTGAAGAATAAGATGCATTTTATCTCTCTTTATCCAAGGGGCAGCTTCGAGAATTTCGGTCATAAGAGTGCCTCCCATACCGCAGATGATTATTTCATCCGCTTCATCGGGGGAAACCTCCTTAAGTCCGTCGGAAATTCTTAAGCATATTCTGTCTTCAAGACCGTAAGATTTAACAGTCTTTTCTGCATTTTTTAAAGGCATAACACCGATATCACAGGCAAGCACGCTGTCCGCAATCCCCCGTTCAACAAGGTAAGCAGGAAGATATGCGTGGTCTGTGCCGATATCTGCAATTTTTGTACGGCATCTGACAAAGGATGCCGCACAAAGAAGTCTCTGACCTAAATTAATCATCCGCGTGTGAGAAAGTAGTTGTTGAGCTCTTCAATAAGATCATCAACATCAACGCCGTGTACCATGCAAGCCTGAGCTATAGACTCATTTCTTGCAGAGGGACAGCCGAGGCAATGCATAACCATATTGAGAAAGAAGGGAGCTGTACCCTTATCTGCATCAAGAATATCACCGATTTTTGTTGTTTTTGTTACTACCATTTTAATTTCTCCTTTATGATTATTCATCCTCAGAGAAGCTGTAAGCTACCTGAGTGTTTGTCTGTGCGACAATATATTTCGGTCTGTCCTTTGCTTCGGTATAAACACGGGCAAGATACTCGCCGATGATACCGATTGAAAGGAGCAGAAGAAATCCGATAAAGAACATTCCCGAAAGAATAAAGGGCACAAAGCCTGCATAGAGAGGATTTATGATATTTCTGATAACACCGTAAAAGAAGCTGACAGCACACATAAACGCACAGAGAAAAGCGAAAAGGAAGCTGAGCCTTAAGGGAGACGTCGTAAAGCCGAGAATACCGTCTATTGCATACTTTGCGAGCTTTGTGAGAGACCACTTTGTGGCACCTGCGGCTCTTTCACGGTTAGTGTGTCCAATCCATTTGACATTAAAACCTACCCAGCTGAAAATTCCCTTTGAAAAACAAGTCGGAGGCCAAGCGGTCTTAGGAAGACAATAGTAGGCCTCAACTCCTTGGCTCACAGA
>JAZNAI010000044.1:0-5489 GCA_045586465.1 Acutalibacteraceae bacterium
TCCCGACGGAGAAAAGGTAAGTGAGGGTACTGAAAAGGGTGAATTCTCCTTTAATATTCAGTCTCCTGTTTTATGGAGCAGCGAAATTCCTTTAAGATATGCCTTTATTATTGAATACGGCGAAGAAGTTATCAAGCTTCCTCTTGCTCTTTGTAAGGCTGAAATTAAGGACAAGTGCTTCCTTGTAAACGGCAAAAAGGTTAAGTTCTACGGTATAAACCGCCACGACTCCAACCCCGAAACGGGCTACGCAGTCACAATGGAGGATATGATAAACGACCTTCATATCCTTAAGGGCGCAAATGTAAATATGATAAGAACATCCCACTATCCCAACGACCCCCGCTTTGTTGACCTCTGCGAGGAAACGGGCTTTATGCTTGTTGACGAGGCTGACTTTGAAAGCCACGGTATGGGCTATAACTACGGCGACTGGTACTGGGATTACTGGGCACATCTTGCAGACAATCCCCAATGGGAAAAGGCTTGCCTTGACAGAGCCGAGCGTCTTTTTGAAAGAGATAAGAACTACGGCTGTGTTGTTATGTGGAGTCTCGGTAACGAATCGGGCTGCGGCGAAAGCCACCGCAAAATGGCAAATTGGATAAGAAGCCGTGACAAGAGCGCAATTATCCACTACGAAAACGCAAGACTTGAGTACGAGGGCAGAGTAGGCGGAAGAGATTTTAAGGACATTTCCGACGTTGAAAGCCGTATGTATGCAGAGCTTACCTATCTTCACGAGTTCCTTAATGACGAAAAGCAGACTAAGCCCTTCTACTACTGCGAATACGTTTCCGATAAGTGCACGGGTGATATTCCTCTTCATTGGAAGGACTTCGAAAAGTACGATCAGTACACAGGCGGCTGTGTATGGGAATACTGCGACCACGCAGTAAATATAGGTACAAAGGAAGAGCCTAAGTACCGTTACGGCGGTGACTTCGGAGATTATCCCAACGACAGATATTACTGCGTTGACGGTCTCGTTTATCCCGACAGAAAGCCCCACCCCGGCTTCTTTGATATGAAAGAGACTTATATCCCCATAGAGGTTAAATTTGAAGACGGAAGACTTACCGTCTTTAATAAGAGATACTTCAAGGACCTTTCCGAGCAGGATATTATTGTATATCTTCTTAAGGACGGCACGCTCTCAGGCGAAATAAATCTCGGTGCAGGGGATATTGCCCCCCGTGAGGCAAAGAAATTCAGCCTGCCCTTTGACCTGACGGGAGACAACGTAACGCTGACGGTTGTGCTTTCCCTTAACTGTGATATGTTCTATGGGAAAAAGGGCTTTATTGCAGGCTTTGTTCAGATTATTGTTAGTGACAGCGCCGTAAAATACGAAGAAGGCGAAAGTTCCCTGCTTACGGTAAACGAGGATAAGTTTAACGTATATGTCACAAACGGTAAAATCTCTTACGTTTTCAGTAAGGTTACCGGTAAAATCACGGAAATTAAAAACGGTGAATATTCTTATCTGAATTCTCCCGTTGAGTTTACCTTGTGGAGACAGAGCTTCAGCCACAAGGAAAATAATGACCGGGCCCGTTACTTCCACGCAATTCAGAAGACCTACGGTGTAGATGTTGAAAAGGGTGACAGCGTGAAGATTACCGCTGATATTTCCTTTGCCGCCGCAGCTATGCCTCCGGCTCTTAAGGGTAAGGCAGTATATGAATTCTTCCCTGACGGCAGAGTTGAAGTAAGCTTCGAGGGTGACGTTACCCATAACGCACAGCCCCTTCCCCGTTTCGGTCTTAAAATGTCTCTTAAAAAGGAATTCGAGGATGTACAGTATTACGGCTACGGTCCTAAGGAAAGCTATTCCGACAGATATAAGGCTATGCATCTGTCACGCTTCAATTCAACGGTTACCGACGAATATGAAAATTACGTAAATCCCAGAGAATGCGGTGCACACTATAAAACCAAGTATGCAGAGCTTTCAAATTCCGACGGAATGAAGCTTTGCTTCTGGGATAAGAGCGACGAGGGCTTCTCCTTCAAGGCAATTCATTTTTCAGATGTGCAGATGGATACCGTGAAGCACCACGACGAACTCATTTCCCTTGATGAAACAATAGTAAATATTGACTATAAGTACCACGCAGAAAATCAGGGACTCAGCTATCTCGAGCCCGAAAGAGCCTTCACTGAGAAGCATTTCGGCTTCAGTTATATTATTAAGCCCGAATAAAGGAGTGAAAAAATGGAGCTTTCAAAGGAAAACAGAAAAAAGCTTGCCCTTTGGATAATAGGCATAATTGCCGTCTGTTCTCTTATATTCTTAGGAGTGCAGAACATAGGCACCGTGGCAGGCGCAGTCAGATGGGTTATAAAGCTCCTTTCTCCCTTTGTTATGGGTTGCGGAATTGCCCTTGTTCTTGACGTGCCTCTGCAGTTTTTTGAAAGACATCTTTTTACAAAAACCAAAAAGGGCTTTCTTCTGAAAATTAAAAGACCCCTGTCCTTCGGAATCTCAATCTTCCTGATTCTCGGCATCCTTTTCGGAGTGATAATGCTTGTTATTCCCGAGCTTGTGGAAGCAATAAAGGTGATAGTAGGCATTGTGACGGACTTTGTAAACCGTCTTCTTGCAATGAGCGAGGAGGAAATTCTTGCGCTTCCCCTCGGGGAATACCTTCTGAACACCGACTGGAAGAATCTTCTCGTTTCCGCACAGAACTGGCTTAAAACCCAGGGCGGAACGCTTGTGAATACCGCATTTACGACAATCGGCTCCGTTGTGACTGCCGTTGTGAATTTCGGTATCGGCTTTGTCTTTGCCGTATATATCCTCTTAAATAAGGATAGACTGTCACACCAGATTATAAGGCTTGTGAATGCGTGGCTTCCCGAAAGGGCGGGGAAAATTCTTCGCCATACGGCAGTTGTTGCAAGGGACAATTTCCGAAGCTTTATTTCGGGACAGACACTTGAAGCACTTATTCTCGGCGGTCTTTGTATGATAGGAATGCTTGTGCTGAGAATACCGTACGCACCGATGGTAGGCGCCCTTGTGGGGGTTACGGCACTTATCCCCGTAATCGGCGGATTTATAGGTGCAGGTGTTGGTGCGGTAATGATTCTTACGCAGGACCCGTGGAAGGCACTTGTTTTTGTGATTTTCCTTATTGTGCTTCAGCAGCTTGAGGGGAATCTCGTGTATCCCAAGGTTATGGGCAAGCGTGTAAACTTACCTGCAATGTGGATTCTGGCGGCTGTAACCCTTGGCGGCAGCGTGGGAGGTCCCTTAGGTATGCTTTTAAGTGTACCCATTGCCTCCACCCTTTATGTGCTTCTGAGAGAAGCTACGGAAAACCGTGAAAAGAAATTAGCAGAAAAAACCGCAGAGCCCAAAGAGACAACGGAAGAATAAAAGCAATAAA
This sequence comes from Acutalibacteraceae bacterium, assembly GCA_045586465.1. Lineage (GTDB taxonomy): Bacteria > Bacillota > Clostridia > Oscillospirales > Acutalibacteraceae > RUG806. The sequence continues at coordinate 3,399 of JAZNAI010000044.1, forward strand.
AACGGCGCAGGCTTGCATTATACGCAGTCTTGTGCCGTTAATATTTTATTTGCATTTCAGAAAAGCCGTTGCATATTTCATAAAGGAGAATTACAATAGTACACGGAGAGTGATTTTATGTCTTACAAAAAGCCCTTTATGGACAGCATCCCTTATGCTGCCCGTATAACGCATATTGATTCCCGAGCTTCGCACCGCCATTACGAGGCTGAGCTGATTTATTGCCTTGAAGGAGAGCTGACAGCGGATATAAACGGAGAAAAGGTGTCCTTTGTCACCGGGGAAGCCGTATGCGTCGGCTCCTTTGCTCCTCATTCTTATGAAGCAAAAGGCACAGCAAGGATTGTTTTGGTTAACTTCGGATATGAGCTTTTAAGAGAGGATTTTTTAAGCTTTATGTCTCTCGGTAATTTTTATAAGCTCTATTCCGATAAGCATAATGTGAGCGGAAAAATGAGGGAGATTGCCGAAATTCTCGGAAATCCCGTTTCTTTCAGCCGTCTTGAGCTTACGGGACAGCTTTACAGCCTTTGCGGTGAGCTGCTGCGGGGGCTGAAAACAGGGGACTGTCCCTCAGAACGCTCAGACATTGAACGGATTGCTCCGGCTCTTCGCCTTGTCGAAACAAATTACACAGATGAGCTGACAATTGAGGATGCCTGCCGTGAAACGGGGCTTTCACCCGGAAATTTTTGCACTCTTTTCAAAAACGCCGTAGGCACGGGCTTTCACGCATATCTGAATCGTAAAAGAACACAGACTGCCGAGCTGCTTCTGCGACAGACGGATTTATCCGTCCAAGAGGTTGCAGAGCTTTCGGGATTTTCGGATATCAAGACCTTTTACAGAGTTTTCAGAAAGGAAACGGGAGTGTCCCCCCTTAATTTCCGCAAAATGTGATTTTTTTCCGCAGACAGCGTTTTACAAGGTATGTCAAGAAAAAAATCGAACAAAAACGAAAAAATTTTTATTTTTTACCGAACAGACTTTTTTTGTAAAACAGGTTGACAACCACAATATATTGTGGTATATTCACAAGTGAAAACACAAGTCAATTGTTGCTGTCCCATTAAAGGGACTGTGAATCGACATTTTTCGAACATTTGTGTTGACAAACAAAAATTAATGTTGTACAATACAATCACAGAAACAAAACAAATGTTCGCATAGATAGAAAGGATGAATATTATGTCAACCACACTTTCAGTTATTATAGTTTTAGAGGTATTATTTACATTGTTTATTGCCTGGGGCATTATGCACGAGGAACGCTTTGTAGCATTCGAGGATAAGATTATTTTTGCAGTGCTTCGTAAAATCAGAAGAAGCCGTGCAAAAAGAGAATATATGCGCCGTGAAAAGCTTAATGCGCAGGCTGCATACATTCCCGTAAAGCCGGTAGCAAAAAAGACGGTTTCCCGTGACACCGCCGCCTGAAAGGTATATAAATTCAATTAAGCTTTCGTTTTTACCCCCTTTCTTTTACATACCCCTCCACGAAAAAAGTACTTCGAAAGAAGTGCTTTTTTCAACGAAGCGCACCTGTATTGCAAGAAAAATGAAGCAGGTAATTGCTCTGTAAGGTGAGCCGTCGGTTTGAGAATAGGTAAAATGCGCTTTGCTTCATACGAGCGCAGCGAGTGCTTCATGCAAGCCGTGAGGCTTGTGCTTCATACCGATGAAATCGGTGCTTCACAAAAACAGCATACTGCAAATTTGTTATTATTGCTCCCTCCCATCTTTCTCTTTATATCCTTTACAAAACAGAGATGCCGACCTTCGGGTCGGCGTTTCTGTTTTATATCCGTTTAAAGAAAACAGGGATGCTCCCGTTCAGGGTGCGTTTCTGTTTTATATCTGTTCAGGGTAGGGGCGTGGTTACCCCGCCCGTTTCGTATCTTTTGTAATTTTTTTATTAAAAAGAAAGAACCCGTTTTAACGGGAGGGGAGACTGTGTAGTGTGATAACATAGTTTACAAAATGTCCGAGGACATAGTTTACACTTTTAAGTATAATAAAGGCAATCACATCGAAAGGAAGATGGGTATGCCTTGGAAAGAAAAGAGTGTAGAACTTATGCGAGAAGAATTT
>JAZNAI010000045.1:0-1842 GCA_045586465.1 Acutalibacteraceae bacterium
CCTACACGAAGAATCAACCCTTTTGAACGGGACGTCGAGGACGCCGTCCCCTACACGAAGTATCCACCATTTTGAACGGGACGTCGAGGACGCCGTCCCCTACACGAAGAATCCACCATTTTGAACGGGTCGTCGGGGACGCCGACCCCTACGAGGTAGACCACGGGAATTAATACAAAAAGGAGAGATTTATGAAAACATTGACATTGGGATATCCGTCTGAGAGGCAGAGGGAGTTCCTGACGGACACGCACAGATACATAGCCTTCGGGGGTGCCAGAGGCGGCGGCAAAAGCTGGGCGGTGAGGGTGAAGGCGGTGCTTCTTGCCTTTTACTATCACGGCATAAAAATTATGATTGTGCGCCGTACCTACCCGGAGCTTCGGGCAAACCATATTGAGCCCTTGAAGTCCCTTTTAGGTGACACGGCGGTTTACAAGGAGAGCACCAAGGAGATAACCTTCCCCACGGGGTCTGTTATAATGTTCCGCCATTGCGCAAACAGCTCGGACATTGACAAATATCAGGGCACGGAGGTTGACGTGCTTTTCCTTGACGAGGCTACACAGCTGACCGAGGAGGAATACGAGCGCTTCAAGGCGTGCGTCAGAGGTGTGAATCCCTTCCCCAAGAGGATATATCTCACCTGCAACCCCGGGGGAGTGGGGCACGGCTTCGTGAAACGGCTTTTTGTTGACAGACGCTTCAGGGAGACGGAAAACCCCGAGGATTACGTCTTTATAAAAAGCCTTGTCACCGACAACCACGCACTTATGGAGAGTGACCCCGAGTACGTAAGACAGCTTGAATCTTTGCCCCCGAAGCTTAAAAAGGCGTGGCTTCACGGGGATTGGGACATCTTTGAGGGACAGTTCTTCGAGGAGTTCCGTGACGACCCCGACCACTACTCGGACAGAAAATTCACCCACGTTATTGAGCCCTTTGAGATTCCCTTTGACTGGAAGATTGTAAGAAGCTTCGACTTCGGCTTCCGCAAGCCCTTCTCCTGCGACTGGTGGGCAATAGATTATGAAGGACGGGCATACCTGATTTTACAGCTTTACGGCTGTACGGACATTCCCAATGACGGTCTTAAGTGGCATCCCGACAAAATCTTCTCGGAGATACGCCGTATTGAGACGGAGCACCGCTGGCTCAAGGGCAAGTGCATTGACGGTGTTGCAGACCCCTCAATATGGGATGCCTCCCGTGGGGAAGCCATAATTGAGTCTGCCGACCGCCATTTCGTGTATTTCTCCCGTGGGGACAATAAGCGCATCCCCGGGTGGATGCAGTGCCATTACCGTATGGGCTTTGACGGGGAGGGAAAGCCTATGGTGTATTTCTTCAATACGTGCAAGGCGGCAATAAGGACCCTTCCTCTTCTGGAGTTTTCCGATACCGTGCCTGAGGACCTTGATACCGACGGCGAGGACCATTTTGCCGATTCCTTCAGGTATTTCTGTATGTCCCGACCCATAAGCCCCCGTCCCGAGACCGAGGCAAAGCCCCACGGCGACGACCCCTTGGACCAGAGAACGAGATATAAAGGGTTCAGTTATTAATTCGGAGTTCGGAATTCGGAGATATTTCAAAGGGGAACAAATTACGATTTCCGTTTGTAGGGGACGACGCCCACGGCGTCCCGCGGGTAGGGAGTAAATTTACAGAAGTTATGACCCCAAGAGGCACAGTTTTATCCGATACGGAAATTGACAGGAAAATTGTAATTTCATCAGGGAACGGGACGCCGAGGGGGAAGGAGCAAGGCGCCTCCGGTGGAGGAAAAAGCCTTGCGTATGACATGAGAAAACACAGAGCATTGCGACCGCCCCAAGGGAA
>JAZNAI010000046.1:0-1951 GCA_045586465.1 Acutalibacteraceae bacterium
TGTTATTGCCCTATCCTTATTGTGAAGGGGGCGAAGCCATATACCGGGGCGCACGCCCATTTCCTTTATTTCGGTTGCAAGCTTCTTCATATCTCCGAATTTTTCATTGGGGTACCAGGGACCCTCCGTGTCATTAACAGACCAGCAGTCGTCAACAACCTCAAAGGGGGGATTGTCGATGCCCCTTGCAAGCTCTGCCTGAAGTCGGGCATCGGAGATTATCTGCTCATAACAGCTGTCACCGTAGGCATAGTACCAGTTGTTTCCGCCGTAGATTTTCTCCTTGGGGAGTCGGGGAGAGGGGCACATTTTTTTGCAGAAATCGTGAAGATTAGTAAAGATTTCCGCACCGGCATATTCCTCATAAATAAAGGTTGCCGCAAGAAGCCTTCTTCCGTCGAGATGCACACCGCTGCCGCCGTTTCTGACATCAACCAATGCCGTAATTCCGTCTTTCCCGTAACGGAAGCTTACAAATGAATTACATCCCGTTTTCACCCCGAAGCAGAAAGCAGTTTTCTTATCCGTAGCAATAAAATACCAGGGCATATATCTGTCGTTTTCGGAAAGAGCCTTAAATTCAAGGTCGCCGTAGCTTCTTTCCCACACGTCACCGAGAACAAAAATATCATCCCTTACGGGTGCTGACCAGTGAATTTCAATAAATTCGGGCAAATCTTTCTTTGCTTCAAGGTATAAGTTCAGCTCATTCCCCCGGGGGATAATTTCAGCCTTTGTGTCGGTTATGCCGTTTTCGCATATAAGCTTTACAGAATATTTGCTGATATCAAATTTCATAAAACTACCCCGTTTCATTTTTGTATTACAGGAATATTATGCATTAAAGCAGAAGTTTTCGCAAGTGTTTTATGAAGAGTCGAAAAATTTGCAAAAAAATGTCAGCCTTACGCCTTATATTTCCGTATCTCTATTGACATTTAGGGGGAATATTAATATTATATATTAGTTAAAACTCATTCTGACTTTAAGAAAAGGTGAAAACTTTGTTCGATATAGATAAATTACTCGAAACCGTTAAAAGAATTCATTTTATCGGTATCGGCGGAGCAGGTATGTGCCCGCTTGCCGAAATTTTACATTCAAAGGGCTATCAGCTTTCAGGCTCCGATAATAACGAAACAGATACATTGCAGAGAATAAGAAATCTCGGTATTCCAGTAGTTCTCGGTCAGAAGGCTGAAAACATAGGCGATGCGGAAATGGTTGTTTTTACAGCCGCTCTTCTTCCCGATAATCCTGAGCTTGTTGCCGCCCGTGAAATGGGGGTTCCCACATTTGAACGCTCCAAGCTTTTCGGTGCAATTACAAGAAAATTCGGTTCCTGTGTGGGTGTGTGCGGAACTCACGGTAAAACCACCGCAACATCAATGCTCACCCACGTGCTTCTTAAGTGTGATGTTGATACCTCCGCTGTTATCGGCGGAAAGCTTCCCCTTATAGGAGCTAACGGCAGGGTAGGAACGGAAGACCTTCTTGTGTGCGAGGCTTGTGAATTTGCAAATACCTTCCTTGACCTTTCCCCCTCGGTTGCTCTTCTGCTGAATGTAGATGCCGACCATCTTGAATTTTTCAAGACTATGGATAATCTTATTGCTGCATTCGGAAAATTCTGCTCTCTTGCAAGAGATGCGGTAATTTATAATGGTGATGATAAAAAGTCCCGTATTGCTGTAAGTCAGGCAGGGGAAAAGAAGCTTATCACCTTCGGTTTTTCCTCTGATAACGACTGGTATCCCGAAAATATTTCCTATAACCGCGGTGCATTCCCTTGCTTTGATTTAATGCACAAGGGTGAAAATCTCGGAAGAGTAAATCTTCTTGTGCCAGGTGAACACAATATAATCAACGCCGTTGCCGCTCTTGCTACCGCAGATTATCTCGGTGCGGACACGGAAAAAGCTGTTGAAGCAATTGCTTCCTTCGGCGGTGC
>JAZNAI010000047.1:0-4171 GCA_045586465.1 Acutalibacteraceae bacterium
GGGTAATAACGGACATTGAATAGTCAAGGAAATAGCTTCTCATTTCCCTGTTAAGGTCAACCTGAACGAGATTTCCCTGAGGCTTTACCTCTTCCGTAATTTCATTTATCTTATTTTCGTTATCCATCATACTACTCCTTAAATATCGAGGTTCTGGACGAATTTAGCGTTCTTTTCAATGAATTCTTTTCTGGGCTCAACCTTGTCACCCATAAGAATTGAGAAGGTCTCGTCTGCCTCTTCGGCATCGTTGAGATTTACACGGAGCATTGTTCTTCTTTCGGGGTCCATGGTTGTTTCCCAGAGCTGCTCGGGGTCCATTTCACCAAGACCCTTATATCTCTGAACGGAACAGCCCTGTCCCATTTCAGCTAAGAATGTATCTCTTTCCTCATCGGAATATGCATATTCGTGACGCTTGCCCTTTGAAATCTTGAAAAGGGGAGGCTGAGCGATATATACGAAGCCCTGCTCAATAAGAGGACGCATATAACGGAAGAAGAAGGTAAGAAGAAGAGTTCTTATGTGTGCGCCGTCGACGTCGGCATCGGCCATAATAACAACCTTGTGATAACGAAGCTTTGTAATATCAAAGTCCTCACCGATACCCGTTCCGAGAGCGAGAACAACGGGAACTAACTTTTCGTTACCTATAACCTTGTCTATACGTGACTTTTCAACGTTGAGCATCTTACCCCAGAGAGCAAGGATAGCCTGAGTTCTTCTGTCTCTGCCTTCCTTGGCAGAGCCGCCTGCAGAATCACCCTCGACGATGTAAAGCTCGGTGTTTTCGGGGTTCTTATCGGTACAGTCGGCAAGCTTACCGGGAAGAGAGTTACCCTCAAGGGCACTCTTTCTTCTTGCAAGCTCCTTGGCTTTTCTTGCAGCTTCTCTCGCACGGGATGCATCAAGTGCTTTATTGAATATTGCACGGGCAACGGAAGGATTCTCCTCAAAGTAGGTTGAGAGCTTCTCGTAAACCATCTGATTTACAAGGGGAGTAATGTCGGTGTTGCCGAGCTTACTCTTTGTCTGTCCTTCAAATTCGGTGTCCGTAAGCTTTACGCTGATAACGGCTGTAATACCTTCTCTTACGTCATCACCCGAAAGGTTCTTGTCCGCATCCTTTAAGAAGTTGTACTTTCTGCCGTAGTCATTGAATACTCTCGTCAGGGCATTCTTGAAGCCCGTTTCGTGAGTACCGCCGTCTATGGTACGTACATTATTTGCGAAGGAGAGTATATTTTCATTGTAGCTGTCATTATACATAATGGCAACCTCTGCGCTTCTGTCGCCCTTTACAACAGAAAAGTGCATAGGTGTTTCGTGAAGAGGAGTAAGAGCACGGGATTCGTTGATATACTGAACGAAGCTTGAAAGACCGCCCTCGAAGCAGTAAACGTCCTCAACAATATTGTCCTCGTCTCTTCTGTCCGTAAGAGAAATACGAAGACCTGCATTAAGGAATGCCTGCTCTCTTATTCTTCTCTGGAGAGTTTCATATTCGTAAACGGTGGTTTCCGTAAAAATCTCGGGGTCAGCCTTGAATCTTACGAGAGTACCGGTTTCAGTTGTATCGCCGATGATTTCGAGATCGGTTGCAATAGCGCCTCTTTCAAATCTCTGCTTGTGGATATGTCCGTTCTGGCTTACCTCAACCTCAAGCCACTCGGAAAGAGCATTAACAACGGATGAGCCTACACCGTGAAGACCGCCGGATACCTTATAGCCGCTGCCGCCGAACTTACCGCCTGCGTGAAGCACCGTAAGAACAACCGTAACTGCGGGAAGACCCTGCTTTTCGTTGATGTCGGTAGGGATTCCTCGTCCGTTATCTCTTACCGTAATAACATCTCCGGGAAGAATTTCAACCTCAATATGGGTACAGTAGCCGGCAAGTGCCTCGTCTATTGAGTTGTCGAGAATTTCATACACCAGGTGATGAAGACCTCTGGGACCTGTTGAGCCGATATACATACCGGGTCTCTTTCTTACAGCCTCAAGTCCCTCAAGAACCTGAATCTGACTTGCGTCATACACCTCCGTTACGGCAGTATTCATCTGCTCCTCGGAATCGGTGATGACTGTCTCCTGAAAATCCGCGTCCTTTAATTCAGGGATGTTGTTTTCGGGAATATCCATTTATTGTTCCTCCTTAGGAAAATATCAAAGGGAAATATTTTCCTGCAATTGTATGTTAGTTTGTTTCACAGCAGCTCTTCCGTTCTTCTGAGAAGCGCGGCGGCGGAAAGCTGTGATATATATACTGTTTCTCCGCCCTTTTTATCGGTGCACACCACAAAGGAGCCGGGAAGCTCGTAGGAAACCGTAATGCACTTACCCTGCTTTTCCTTTTTTTCGAGATAATCTCTTGTGTGCTTTGACACGGTTGACGTGTCTATATCGAAAATACCGAGAATTTCTTCTTTTCTTATAACGGTATCGTGACCTAAATGAAGGTACATTATTTAAGCCTTCCTTCTTTTATGCTGAAGGTTTTTCCCTCACTCATTCTTAAGATTGAGCCGGGGTCGCAGCAGGTGATAAAAACCTGTCTGTTTTTTATGTGGTTAAGTATGTAATCCTGCCTTAAGGTATCAAGCTCGCTCATTACGTCGTCAAGAAGAATGACGGGCTCCTCTCCAGTAATGCTTTTTATAACCTGTGCCTCGGAGAGCTTCAAGGCAATGGCGGCTGAGCGCTTCTGACCCTGAGAGCCGAAGCTTCTTGCAGACACACCGTTTATATTTATTTCAATATCGTCTCTGTGAGGACCCGTAAGGGTTATTTTTGCGCCGATATCTGCCTTTTCGTGGTTTTTTACTATTTCACGAAGGCTTTCCTCTCCGTGATATCCCTTTCTGAGATACGTAAAGCTTATTTCCTCTTTTCCCGAGGAAAGTCCCGAATAGATTTCCGAGACGTAAGGGAGAAGAAGGTCAAGATATTCCCTTCTCTCCTTATAAATCTCTTCGCCGAGACCCGTGAAGGCATCGTCTATACACTCAAGAAAAAGCATTACACTTTTTATATCCTCGTTATCCTTAAGAACTGCATTTCTCTGCTTTACAAGCTTTGTATATTCTGAAAGCAGCACCGCATAGCGGGGCTTTATCTGACAGATTGCGGAATCTATGAATTTTCTTCTTTCCGACGGGCCGTTCTGTATAAGAGACATAAAGCCCGGTGCGAAAAGGGAGGCAGGGAAGCGGCTCATAAGCTCCGTGGGGCTTTTAAGTGAAACACCGTTGAGGCTTACCCTTCTTCTGTCAGTAATTTTTATTTCCGAAGTATTTACTCTGCGTGAGGTTTCAAACTGAGCATTAATACGGGAAAAATCCTTACCGAACATAACAAGCTCCGAGTCCTTTGCGCTTCTGAAGCTCTTAAGTCCCGTGAAAAGAAAGATTGCCTCTAAAATATTTGTTTTACCCTGAGCATTTTCACCGTAAATGATATTTACTCCCTCACAGGGGGAAAGAGAAATATTTTCTATATTACGGTAATTTTCAAGGCTTAATTCAGTTATTTTCATTACCGTCTGTAATTACAAGAAGGCTGTTGCGGAAAAAGAGCTTGTCTCCGGGATAAAGCTTCTTTCCTCTTTGTGTGCAGACCTCACCGTTTACCTGAACGGAGCCCTCTTCTATAAACATTTTTGCCGTGCCGCCGGTTTCGGCAAGACCCGAAAGCTTAAGTGCCGAATCAAGCTTTATAAAGGGAGTGGTTATGGGAAGACTTTCCTCAGACTGAACCTTTGCACGGACAACTATTTTTTTTCTTATCTTATTTTCCATACTGTATGACCTTATTCGCTCTTTATTTTTACGGGAAGAATGAGATAAAGGAAATTATCTCCCTCGGGAGGCAAGATAACTGCAGGAGAAAGTGAGCCGTTGAGATTTATAAGCACCTCATCCGTATCACAGCTTCTGAGAGCCTCAAGAAGATATCTGTTATTAAAGCCGATTTCAGTATTGTCACCCGAAATTGAAACGGGAATTCTGTCGCTGGCGCTTCCCAGAGCCGTCACGGCGGAAACCTTTATTTCATCATCGGAGAAAATACATCTTAAGGGACTTCTTACCTTTTCCGTAATAATGATTGACGTTCTTTCTATAGTATCTATAAATTTCTTCGTGCTTGTTCTTACCGTAGCTGTCTTACCCTT
>JAZNAI010000048.1:0-2590 GCA_045586465.1 Acutalibacteraceae bacterium
CAAAGTCAATTTTCACAACGTCATAAATATAACGATCTTTGAAATCGTTGATATTAAGACTGTATGATGCATCGTTGAGCACGTAAGCTATTGTTTCTTTCCTGCTGACAAAACGTCTTTCAGCAAAGGAATTCATAGCGGTAAGCTCAGCAAGCGCACTTTTGTTTTCAGCCATTTTTACACCGCCTTAAATCATAATCATACATACTATAACATAAAATAATCTGATTGTAAAACATTTTTTATTCTTTTCCATAATTTTTATGTTTTAACCGAAATGTTGAGAAATTTTATTGCAGATAACATAAAAATAAGGTAAAATAAAGAAAATTGATTTTTGTACGGTGAACGCAATGTTTAATTTTTTTGCTGCTGAAAATTCAAGACAGGGAGACTGCTTTCTTATTACCGGCGGTGACCTTAATCACATAAAAAACGTGCTTCGTATGCGCACGGGCGACGAGCTTCTTGTAAGCGAGGACGGAGAAAGCCATCTTTGCGAAATAGAAAGCCTTTCTGAGGACACCGCTGTTGTCAGAATAAAGGAAGAGAATTATAAAAATACCGAGCTCCCCGTAAAGCTTTATCTTTTTCAGGGGCTTCCGAAAAGCGACAAGATGGAGCTTATAATTCAGAAAGCCGTAGAGCTTGGCGTGTATGCCGTAATTCCCACGGAAATGAGCAGGTGCGTTGTAAAACTCGAGGACAAAAAGAAAAAATCAAAAGTCGAACGCTGGCAGGCAATTTCCGAAAGTGCAGCAAAGCAGAGCAAAAGAAACATTATTCCCGAAATTATGAACGTGATGTCCTACGGCGAAGCATTGCAGTTTGCAAAAAATCTTGATGTACTTTTAGTGCCTTACGAATCCAAGGACGGAATGCTCAGCACTAAAAAGGCTCTTGAAAGACTTAGTCCGGGAAAGAGCGCAGGCATATTCATAGGACCCGAGGGCGGCTTTGACGAAAAGGAAATAGAGAAAGCGCTGACGGCAGGGGGAGAAATCATTTCACTCGGCAAAAGAATTTTAAGGACGGAAACGGCGGCAATCATCGCACTTTCAATGTGTATGCTTTACGTTGAAATGAACGAAAACGGAGAAAACGGATGAAGAATTTACCCGAAAAATTCATAGCACGGATGAAAAAGCTTGAGGGCTTTGATTTCGATGCCTACGAAAAGGCACTTAAAGAAGTCCCCGTTAAGGGATTTCGTGTGAATACCGATAAAATAAGTCTTGAGGAATTTGAAAAAATAAATATTTTCGGTAAAGAAAAGATTTCTTACGTTAAAAACGGCTTTTATCTTGATTACGAAAAAGCAGGCAATCACCCCTACCACCACGCAGGAATGATTTATATTCAGGAGCCGGGCGCAATGGCACCTGCTGAATGTATTGACATTGACCCCGACTGGAAAATACTCGATATGTGTGCCGCTCCGGGAGGAAAAAGCACTCAGTTAAAGAATAAGCTTGGGGAAAACGGGCTACTTGTTTCCAATGAATACGTTTCATCACGCTGCCGTATTCTTACGGGAAACATTGAACGTCTGGGACTTCAGAATACCGTTACTACCTGTATGGACACCAAAAAGCTCATAAAGTATTTCCCGGGGCTTTTTGATCTTATTATGTGCGATGCGCCCTGCTCGGGCGAAGGTATGTTCAGAAAAGAGGATATTGCAATTGATGAATGGAGCGAGGAAAATGTCAGGATGTGTGCCGAAAGGCAGGCTGAAATCCTCGAAAACGCAGTGTCTCTCCTCTCCCCCTCAGGCTACATAATCTACGCTACCTGCACATTTTCTCTTGAAGAAAATGAAATGCTGATTGACAGCTTCCTGCAGCAGCATCCCGATTTTGAAATTGTTTCCGTAAAGGATAGTGTCAGAAACGTAACGGCAGACGGAATTAAATTCGAGGGCTGCAAATGTGAAAACATTCATTTTGCAAGGCGCTTTTACCCTTATATTTCAAAGGGGGAGGGGCAGTTTATGGCTGTGCTTCACAGAAAAGGCGGCATAGTAAATCAAAAAAAAGGCTCCCCTGCAAAAGAAAAAATTGATAAAACAGTTACCGATTTTCTTGATTCCGTATTGGTTTCCTATGATAAAAACTCTGTAAAAATGTATAATATGAATCCCGTTTATTTCGGTTCAGACGTTGAGATACCCAAGGGAAGTGCATTTTCCTGCGGTGTGACCATTGGTGAAATCAAGAAAAACTACATTCAGCCCCACCATCAGTTTTTTATGGCTATGGGCAAATATTTCAAAAGACAGATTAATTTATCCCCCGACAGTGAAAAGATAAAAAAATATCTTCACGGTGAGGAAATTGACGTTGACTGTGAAAACGGCTGGGCGGTAATTACAGCAAACGGCTGTACTCTCGGCGGAATAAAGGTTGTCGGCGGCAAAGCAAAAAATCATTATCCGAAGGGGCTTCGAACAAAAATTTAAGGCAGGGACTTCGTGTCGTACTCTAAAGGACAAAAAGAGTTAATGTAGCAAAAACTGCATTAACTCTTACTTTTTTGCACTGTCACTAAAAGTGGTGAGTAAGTGCGCTTTTAACTTTAAGTGATATTC